>CAXGRO010000181.1:0-9723 GCA_964012055.1 uncultured bacterium | reverse complement strand
TACGCCCTCTTCGGCGGCCTCTTGTTCGCCGGCCTCATCCTCGGCGCCGTACCTGTAGTATTACCCCTGCTCATTGCGCCGCGCTCCAAAGGCCAGAAAACTCTGGAAACCTACGAGTGCGGTGTCGACACCATTGGCAGCGCCTGGATCCGCTTTGACATCGCCTACTACCTCTTCGCCCTGATTTTTGTCGCCTTTGAAGTGGACGTGCTCTACATCTTGCCCGTCGCCCTGGTCTTTGACAGCGGCGACTACGTGTGGCGCGACCTGATAGAACTTTCCCTCTTTGTCGGCATTCTGCTCCTGGCCATTGCCTACGCCTGGCGCAAGGGAGTTTTGCACTGGAAACAGATATAAAAAATCTGCCAGAAGGATACCTATGAGTCCCAACGACGAACTGGTACAAATTCAAAACACCGAGACCGACCCCGACGCTGAATTACTACGCCAGGTGGAGCCCCTGGTCCACCTCAACACCCTGGAAAACCTGCTCAACCACGCCCGCGCCCGCTCGCTGTGGCCGCTCACCTTTGGCCTGGCCTGCTGCGCCATAGAGATGATGGCCGTCGGCGCCTCGCGCTTTGACCTCGACCGCATCGGCGCCGGCGTATTTAGGCCCAGCGCCCGCCAGGCCGACGTCATGATTTTGGCCGGCACCATTTCGCGCAAAATGGTGGAGCCCATCAAAACCCTGTGGGACCAGATGCCCTCGCCCAAGTGGGCCATTGCCATGGGCGGCTGCACCATCGACGGCGGGCCGTTTAAATACCCGGGCCAGTACGCCATTGTCGAAGGCGCCGACAAAATCATTCCGGTCGACGTCTACGTTCCCGGCTGCCCGCCGCGCCCCGAGGCCCTGTACGCGGCCCTGCTCAAATTGGGCGAAAAAATAAAACGCGGCGAGGCCTGATGAGCACCCTCTTAGACCAACTAAAAACCCATACCGGCATCGCCGAATCGTCCGAAGCCGACTACGCGGCGCAAGGCTACCACTACCTGCACCAGGCTCGGGCCGAGCACATGCCCGCCATCGCCGCCCTCTTCAGAGACGGCGATTTCCACCTAGAAATGATCACCTGCGTCGACGTGCGCGAAAGCGCAAGCGCCTTCCGCCTCGTCTACCAGTTCAACCGCTACGCAACGCCCGAGCGCCATCTGCTCCACACCCCCGTCCAACCCGACGCCAAAGGCGCCAGCATTGTCGACGTTTTTGCCGGCGCCAATTGGTACGAGCGCGAAATCTTCGATATGTACGGCGTCGCCTTTGACGGCCACCCAGACCTCAAGCGTATCTTAATGGGCGACGACTACATAGGGCACCCCCTGCTCAAAGACTTTGTCGACCAGGACCCGCAGCGACAGGAGATGGCCAGTGACGACTAATATCGAAGTCGTGGCCGAAGACCGCGACACGTATTATATGAACATGGGCCCGCAGCATCCCTCCACCCACGGCGTGCTGCGCCTCAAGCTCTTCCTCGACGGCGAGACCATCATCACTGCCGAGTCCATCATCGGCTACGGCCACCGCGCCCACGAGAAGATGGCCGAAAACCGCGACTACCTGCAGTTTTTGCCCAACACCAGCCGCGTCGACTACCTCTCGGGGATGATCTACAACCTGGCCTACTGCCAGGCGGTGGAAAAAATGCTGGCCCTCGAAGTGCCCGAGCGCGCCGAGTACATCCGCGTCATCGCCGCCGAGCTAAACCGCATCTCCAGCCACCTGCTGTGGATGGGCACTTTCCTGCTCGATTTGGGCGGCATCACGCCTTTTCTCTACGGCTTTGACGACCGCGAAAAGATTCTCGACATCCTCGACTCGGTCACCGGCTCGCGCCTCACCTACTGCTACGGCAGCTTTGGCGGCGTCACCATGGACGTCGACGACACCTTTGTAGCCCGCACCGCCGAATTCTGCGAGTATTTCCACAAGCGCCTCGAAGAATTCGAGCGCCTGGTCATCGGCAACGTCATATTTCAGGAGCGCACCAAGGGCGTCGGCATCTTCGATCCCGAGTTAGTGCAGCGCTACGCCCTCTCGGGTCCTTGCCTGCGCGCCATGGGGTTTGCCCGCGACGTGCGCAAAGACGAACCCTACAGCATTTACGAGCGCTTTGACTTTGAAGTACAGGTGCGCCAAAACGGCGACTGCTTCGACCGCTCACTGGTGCGCATGGGCGAAATGAAACAGAGCCTGGGCATCATCGAACAGGCGCTCAAAGATTTGCCCGACGGCCCCATCATGGCCGCCAAAGTGCCCAAGCGCATCCGCCCGCCCGAGGGCGACCACCACTTTGCGGTGGAATCGGCACGCGGCCGTTTTCAGCACTACATCGTCAGCGACGGCAGCGACACCCCCGTGCGCCACAAACTGTGCACGCCGTCCTTCGTCAACATTTCCACCATGCCCGAAGTAATGTCCGGCACCATGCTGGCCGACGCCGTGGCCATTTTGGGCAGCATCGACATCGTGGTGCCCGAGATCGACCGCTAGTTATGGAACGCAACTTCGTCCAAATTCTCGAAAACCCGTTTATCGCCCTGGGCGCCGCCATCGCCGCCATCATGGCTTACCTCACGGTCAACGCCATGATGCTCATCTGGCTCGAGCGCAAATTCGCCGCCCGCATCCAGCGCCGCCGGGGCCCCACCGAGCACGGCCCCTTTGGCCTGATGCAAAGCGTCGCCGACATGGGCAAATTGCTCAGCAAGGAATTGCTGACGCCGGCCCACGTGCACAAACCGCTCTACCTCATCGCCCCGGTGCTGGTATTCTCGCCGGTCATCGCCCTGTGCTCGCTCTTCCCCATCTCCGAATCCTGGGTCTTCCACGACTTTAACATCGCCCTGGTCTTGCTTTTGGCCATCAGCGGCCTCACCATCGTCGGCATCTTTCTGGCCGGCTGGGGCTCCAACAATAAATACGCCCTGCTCGGCGCCGTGCGCTCGGTGGCCCAGAACATCTCCTACGAGATACCGCTCATCCTCTCGGTCATTCCCATCGTGGTAATGACCGGCTCGCTCAGCCTCTATCAAATCAGCGCCGCCCAGGGGTCTTTCCCTTTCATTCTAGTACAACCCCTGGCCGCCGTCATCTTCCTCATCGCCGCCACCGCCGAAACCAATCGCGCCCCCTTTGACATTCCCGAAGCCGAATCCGAACTAATCGCCGGTTTCCACACCGAATATTCGGGCATGCGCTTTGCCCTGTTCTTCTTTGCCGAGTATTCCAATATGATCATCGCCTGCGCCCTGGCCACAGTGCTCTTCTTGGGCGGCTGGCACGGGCCGCTGCTGCCCGGCTGGCTGTGGTTCATGATCAAGGTCTACGCCCTGATCATTCTCATGATGTGGTTCCGCTGGACCTTCCCGCGCCTGCGCTTTGACCAATTGATGAGCTTTGCCTGGGTCGTCCTGGTGCCACTGTCGATCGTCAACCTGCTCTTGACCATCGCGGTCATAAAATTGTTATGACAATAGTTTTGTCTCGACGTACAACGAGTAAAACGCTATGGAACTATTAAAACAGATTTTCGCCGGTGCCTCGACGCTTTTGACCGGCATGGGCATCACCCTCAAACACTTCATGCGCCCCCCCGTCACTTCGGAGTATCCGCGCGAGCGCCTGGAGATGACCGAAGCCTACCGCAACGTCATCGTGCTCATCGAAAAAGACGACATCCAATCGCACGACTGCATCGCCTGCTCGGCCTGCGAGCGCGTTTGCCCCTCGTTCTGCATCAAGCTCGACGGCGAGCGCCCCGAAGGTCTAAAGCGCATGCGGGTGACCGAATTCACCGTCGACTTCGCCCTGTGCAGCGAGTGCGGCCTGTGCCTGGACGTCTGCCCCACCGACACCCTGGGCTACAGCCGCAGCTACGACGAGGCCGGCTACAGCCGCAGCGACTTCCTCTACGATCTCGTCGAACCCTGGCGCGACAAGGAGGAAGCTACGGTCGAGCGTTTGCGCAAAATCGAAGGCGAAAAGGCCGAGGCCAAAAAAGCGGCGGCGGCCAAAAAAGCGGCGACCAAAAGCGAGAAAGCCGCAGATACAACCGAAGAAAAAGATGCTTGAGCAACTTGCCCTCTACTTCTTTGCCGCCCTGGTGATCACCGGCGGCCTCATCGCCGCCCTGACGCGCCAGATCCTCTACGCCATCATCGGCCTGGGGCTCAGCCTGTTGGGCTTGTCGGGCATCTTCCTCTATTTGGGCAGCCCCTTTGTAGCGGCCATGCAATTGCTCATCTACATCGGCGGCATCACCGTGGCCATCGTCTTTGCCATGATGCTGTCGCTCTCCATGTCGCTCAGGCCGCCGCAGAGCGAGCCGCGCAAATTCGCCTTTGCCATCGTCGCCTCCAGCCTCTTCCTGGCCGCCATGGCCGTGGTCTTGCGCCACGCCCGCTTCCCGCTGCTGCAAGAGCCCGCGCCCGAAGCGGCCTGGGAAGTCGGCCAGTTGGGCCACCTGCTGCTCAACGCCTACAACCTGGTTTTCGAAACGCTGTCGCTGGTGTTGCTCCTGGCCATCGTCGGGGCGATCCTCATCGCCCGCAGAGAGAGGGCGGCGCAATGACCCTGCACGAATTTATCTTTCTGGGACTCGTCCTCTTTACCCTGGGCCTGGTCGCCGTGCTGTCGCGGCGCAACCTGATTGCGGTGCTGATCGGCGTCGAATTGATGATGAACGCCGCCAGTCTCAACTTTATGGCCTTCAACCGCTATGTGGTCAAAGACCCCGCCGTCGGCCAGGTCTTTGTGCTCATCATCATCGGCCTGGCCGCCGCCGAAGTCACCATTTTCCTGTCGATCATTCTGCGCCTCTACCGTCTGCAGCGCAATATCGACGTCGAACAACTCACGGAGTTGAAGAGATAATTTGGACACCCTAACCCTGGCCCTACTCGCCACCGGTGCCCCCTTTGTCAGCTTTGCGATATGCATCCTGACACTGCGCCCCCACCCCGGCACCGCCCGCGCCGTGGCGCTTTTGAGCATGGGCCTATCGCTCTTTGGCGCCGTCGCCCTATGGCTTAAGGGCCCCGTCGAGCCGCTGCGTTTCTTGTGGTTCGCCAGCGGCAATATCGAGCTACAGTTCGGTTTTATACTCGACGGGCTCAGCCTGCTCTTTGCCGTCGTCGTCGCCCTCATCACCTTCTGCGTTTTGCTCTACTCAGTCGGCTACATGGCCGGCGACCCGGGCACCACGCGCTACTTTGCCATGCTCAGCTTTTTTGCCTGGGCCATGCTCAGCTTCGTCTACGCCGTCGACCTGCTGCAGGCTTTCATTTTTTGGGAATTGGTGGGCCTGGCGTCGTTCTTCCTGATAGGTTTCTGGTACGAAAAACCCGAGGCCAGCGCCGCCGCCAAAAAGGCGTTCATTATGACGCGGGTGGGCGATGTGGGCCTCTTCATCGGCCTCTTGCTCATCCTGCCGCTGAGTAAGAGCTTCGACATCCCCCACCTGCTCGATCCCGACTCGGGCCTGGTGCGCCTGGCGCTGCCGGCCACCCTCAGCTTCATCACTCTGCTGATCTTCTGCGGCATCGTCGGCAAGAGCGCCCAATTCCCGCTGCACACCTGGCTGCCCGACGCCATGGAGGGCCCCACCCCGGTGAGCGCCCTCTTGCACTCGGCCACCATGGTGGCCGCCGGCGTCTTCCTCATGGCGCGCCTGCACCCGCTCTTTATGGCGGCCGAACAAACCCGCATCATCATACTGGCTATCGCCACCCTTACCGCCCTGCTCGCCTCCACCATAGCCATGGTCGAGCGCGACATCAAGAAAGTGCTGGCCTATTCCTCCATCAGCCAGCTCGGCTTCATGCTCATCGGCCTGGCCGCCGGCAGCCTCTTCGCCGGGGTCTTCCACCTGGTGACCCACGCCGTCTTTAAAGCCCTGCTCTTTCTGTGCTCGGGCGTCTACATCCACCACCTGGCCACCAACGACATGGAAGAAATCGGCCGCCGCGGTGGCCGCCAGCTGCGGCTCACCACCTTTGCCCTGGTCGTCGGCAGCGCGGCACTGGCGGGCGTGCCCCCCTTAGCCGGCTTCTTCAGCAAAGAGGAAATTTTCGCCCAGCTCGGCCAGGGCGGCATGGGCCACTTTGTTATAGGCGCTTTTGCCGCCGCCTTCCTCACCGCCTACTACACCGGGCGCATGGTCTTTCTGGTCGTCGCCCCGGCGCAGATCGACACGGACGACACCCACCAACACCACGGCAATCCGCAACCCTGGGTCATGCTGGGACCCATTGTCCTGTTAACCCTCGGAGCCCTCGCCCTCGGCTTCTTCGGCTCCTCCATCGCCGCCGCACTCGGCATCCAGCCCGTCCACCACTCGCTGACCTCCATGCTGCCGGCCATTGGCGTCGTCGCTTTGGGCGTGGCGCTGGCCTGGTTCGACTTTGGCCGCAAGGCGGCATCGCGACAGGGTTTTATCAGCCACCTGGCACCGTTGCAGACCCTCTTCGCGCGCCAGTGGTACGTCGACGCTTTCTACGGCGCCGTCGTCGTGCGCTTCAACGCCGCCCTGGCCACGGCCATGCACTTCTTTGAAGTCCGCCTTTTGGACGGCGGCTCCGACGGCCTCGGCTTTAACATCCTGGGACTCGGCTCGCTGTCTTCGCGCCTGCAGTCGGGCTGGGTCCAAATCTACGCCGGCGGGGCGGTGGTCCTCTTGGGACTCGTCGTCCTCTACCTGGGACTGGACTAAGGGAGGACGAGATATGCCGCTGCTTAGCTCCATCCTGCTGGTCCCGGTCGCCACCCTGACCGTCCTCCTGTTCTTGCCCTCGGCGCGCGCCATCCGCTGGCTCTGCGCCCTCAGCAGCCTGGCCAACTGCGCCCTCAGCGCTCTCTTGTGGCACAACTACGACAACGCCGTCGGCGGCATCCAATTTGCAGAGATCATACCCTGGGTCGAGGCCGCCGGCATCTCCTACCACGTGGGCATAGACGGCTACGGCGCCGTGCTCATTATGCTCAACTCCATCGTCTACTTCACCGGCGTGCTCACCATGTGGGACCTCAACGAGCGGGTCAAAGGCTACTTCGCTTTCATGGTCTTGCTGGTGGTGGGTGTCTACGGCGTTTTTATGTCGCTCGACCTCTTCCTGCTCTTTTTCTTCTACGAGGTCGCCGTAGTGCCCATGTACCCGCTCATCTTAATATGGGGCAGCGGCAATAAAGACTACGCGGCCATGAAACTCACCGTCTTTTTACTGGCCGGCAGCGCCCTGCTCTTCCCCGCATTACTGTCCATCTTCCACGTCGCCGGCCTAGGTACCTTCGACATGGTGGCGCTGGGGGCGCACAACTTCGACCCGCAATTCCAGATTTTCTGCTACCCCTTCGTCTACCTCGGCTTTGGCGTTTTGGCCGGCATGTGGCCGCTGCACGGCTGGTCGCCCACCGGCCACGTCGCCGCCCCCTCCGCCGTGTCGATGCTGCACGCCGGGGTACTGATGAAGCTGGGCGCCTTTGGCATTTTGGCGGTGGGCATACGCATTCTGCCCGCCGGCGCCGTCTACTGGGCCCCCACCTTTACGGTGCTGGCCGCCGTCGGCATCATCTACGGCGCCTTTGTCGCCATGCGCCAGACCGACTTTAAATTTGTCATCGGCTTCTCCTCCGTCTCGCACATGGGCATCGTGCTCTTGGGCCTCAACCTGGCCACCGTGGGCCAGGCCGGCGCCGACGCCCTCAACGGCGCCGTCTTCCAGATGTTCGCCCACGGCATCATGACCGCCCTCTTCTTCAGCACCGTCGGTTTCATTTACGACCGCGCCCACTCCAAAACCATCGCCGACTTCGGCGGCCTGGGCTCGCAAATGCCGCGCGCCGTATCGCTCTTCATCGTCGCCGGCCTCTGCGGCGCCGGCCTGCCGGGCCTGGCCAGCTTTTGGGCCGAACTGCTGGTCTTTCTGGCGGCGCTCAAGACCTACCCCATCGTCGGCGTCTGCATCGTCCTGGGCCTGGTGCTCACCGCCGTCTATATCCTGCGCGTTTTTGGCCTCGCCTTCTTCGGCCCGCCCAACCCGCGCTGGGAAGGGCTCAGAGACCAGGACATGAAGGGCATGGAATTGCTGCCACGCGCCATCCTGGTGGCGGTGCTGGTGTTCTTCGGCTTCTACCCCCAACCCATACTGGCCATGATCAACGGCGCCACCGCCGTACTGCTGGGGAGTTTTTAAACCATGGCCGACGTCCTGCTCTTTGCCCCCGAACTCTCCCTTTTGGTCTTTGGGCTGGCCCTCTTCCTCTGCCCGGTCTTCGACCTCAGCTACCGCTTTACCTGGAAACTAGCCCTCATCGCCGGCGCCTCCACCCTGGCCGCCGGCCTGTGGACGTTGGACATGGCGGGACAACCCTTCGCGCCCGGCATCTACCGCGTCGACTTCTTTTCCCAATTCATCAAAACCATTCTGGCCCTGGGCTATTTATTAATCGTCGCCATCAGCCGCCAACCGCAAACCCTGGACCGGGCAAGCTGGCTGGAGTATCCCATGTTCCTACTCTTTGCCACCGTGGGCATGATGGTGATGGTCAGCGCCACCGAGTTGCTCACCCTCTACATCGCCATGGAACTGGCAGCCTACCCCCTCTACATCGTCGTCACCCTGCACCGCAACGCCCAGGTCGGCGGCGAGAGCTCCACTAAATACATGTTGCAGGGCATGGTCGGCTCGGCCATCTCCCTCTACGGCATGAGTTTCCTCTTTGGCATTTTTGGCACCACCTACTTCAGCGGCATCAATCCCGACCTAGCCGCAGCCAACCAGTCCCTGTTCTGGGTCGGCTTACTGCTCTTGCTGGCCGGTTTCTTCTTCAAACTGGCCGCCTTCCCCTTCCACTTCTGGGCCCCCGATACCTACCAGACCGCCCCCCACCAAGTAGTCACCTACCTGGCCACCGTCTCCAAAGTGGCCGCCATCGCCATCCTCTGCCGCCTGGTGGCACTGGCCAGCGGCGGCACCTGGGACTCCGACCATATCTCTATAGTATTGATGTGGATGAGTGTGGCGGCCATGACCCTGGGCAACCTCGCCGCCCTGGTGCAAAAAGATCTGAAACGCCTGCTGGGCTACTCAGCCATCGCCCACGCCGGTTACGTTTTGGTCGCCCTGCAAAGCGGCACGCTATTGGGCTTTAGCGCCGCCCTGTTCTACGCCCCGGCCTACCTGGCCATGTCCTTCGTCTGTTTCCTGGTAATCTGCGAGGTGGGCGCCGACCGCGACCTGGTCCCCATCGACTCGGTCGCCGGTTTGCATCGGCGTTCGCCACTTTTGGCGGCGGCATTGCTGGTGGGTCTTTTTGCTCTAATTGGTCTGCCCCCGACGGTAGGTTTTATCGGCAAGTGGTTCCTCTTTTCCGCCGCCCTGGAACGGGGCCAATTCCTCCTGGTGCTGGTGGCGGCCGTCAACGCCGTCGTCGGCCTCTACTACTACCTGCTCGTCCTGCGCCAGGCCTATCTCACCGACCCAGCCACCGACGAGCCACTCTCTCCACGCCCAGGGGTGCAGTTTGCCACTCTGATCGGCGCCGCTCTGGTACTAGCCATGGGCACCTTCCCAGGCCGCTACTGGGATATGGCGACGCGGGCGGCCAGTGCTCTGTTGGATTGATTCTTATTTTTTAGATCAGCGCAGCTAAAGAACCATATGTCCACTGACATCGTCGGGTGGGGGTTTTGCCGGCGGTGCTTTGTGGGGGGGAGAGCC
>CAXGRO010000180.1:0-9726 GCA_964012055.1 uncultured bacterium | reverse complement strand
CGGCCGGCAACGCGGCCGCTCTCCATCAGCGTCAGCGACGACGGCCACGGCGTCGACCTGGAACGCCTGCACGCCAAGGTGGTACGGCAGAATTTGGCCAGCGAGGAAATGGCCGAGCAATTGAGCGAGGCCGAGTTGCTCGACTTCCTCTTCCTGCCCAGCTTTTCAACCGCCGACCAGGTCACCGAAATTTCGGGCCGCGGCGTTGGCCTGGACGTGGTCCACAGCATGGTCCAGGAAGTGGGCGGCTTTTGCGCGCCGTCTCCCACCCTGGCCAGAGCATGGACTTCTACATGCAATTGCCCCTCACCCTGCTGGTGGACATCGGCGGCGAGCCCTACGCCTTCCCGCTGGTCCGCATCGACCGCATATTAAAAGTGCCGCGCGACGAAATTGAAATCGTCGGCGACCACCAGTACTGCCGCTTTGAGGACCAGAACATCGGCCTGGTGCCGGCGCGCCAGATATTGGAATTGGAAGGCTTTGCCCCGGAAGGCGACCTGTCCATCGTGGTGGTAAGCGACCGCCTCAACCGCTACGGCGTGGTGGTCGATTCCTTCATAGAAGAGCGCGACCTGGTGGTGCGGCCGATGGACGCGCGCCTGGGAAAGGTGACCGACATCAGCGCCGCCGCCTTTATGGAAGACGGCTCCCCGGTACTGATCATCGACGTAGAAGACCTGGTGCGCTCCATCGACAACCTCATTTCGGGCGGCCGCCTGCGCAAGGTGGGGCGCGCCGCCGTCCAAGACGACGCGGCGCGCAAGCGCATTCTGGTGGTGGACGACTCCATCACGGTGCGCGAGGTGGAGCGCAAACTGCTGGAGAACCACGGCTACCACGTGGAGGTGGCAGTGGACGGCATGGACGGCTGAAACGCGGTGCGCAGCGCCGCCTACGACCTGGTGTTGAGTGACATCGACATGCCGCGCATGACGGGGATCGAACTGGTCAGCTCAATAAAACAAGATCCCCATCTCAAATCGCTGCCGGTGATGATCGTCTCGTACAAAGACCGCGAGGAAGACCGCATGGCCGGCCTGGAGGCGGGGGCCAATTACTACCTGACCAAGAGCAGCTTTCACGACGAGACCTTGCTCAACGCGGTGGTGGATTTGATCGGTGAGGCGCAGAGATAGTTCTGCAGCACAATTAAAGCCCCGGCTGAATATGAAATAGCCTGAATTACTCTCCGGTGGGATTGGCCCGCAAGGTCTCCAGATTGTTCTTCAACACCTGTAGGCCGTAACCTAGAATACTTCCCACGTTTAGATACCTGTACCCCCACCGCACTTTCTCCTGAATTTCCGCCACATCTGTCAACGTCGTCCCCGTCGCAATCCCGGTGCCCTCCAGCTGCTTGGGCACGTCCTCCATAATTTCCTGCACTTCCTTGCAACCCGTGTCCCCTATCTTGCCGACCGACGCCGACAAATCCAGCGGCCCCACCAAAATCACGTCGATGCCCTCCACCTTCTTGATCTCGTCGAGATTCTCGTAGGCCTGCACGCTCTCCAGCTGCACGATCAGCACCGTCTCCTGGTTGGCCGTGGTGATCACTTCGTTCCAGTCGGCGCCGGCAATCGCCGTCCACATGGGGGAGATGCCGCGGTTGCCCAGCGGCGGGTAGAGCGCGTACTCGACGGCGTGCGCCGCCGCTTTGGCGTCGTCGACCTGGGGCACCATCACAGCCACGGCGCCCACGTCGTAGGCTTTTTTGATCAGCCCCGGGTCGTTCCACGCCACCCGTATCATGGGCGCCACGCCGCGCTGGCGCATGTTAACGCAAATCGAATCGAGCGCCTCGGCGCCAAAGGGCATGTGTTCGGTGTCGATCCAGATGAAGTCCGGCCCGGCGCTAATAGTGAAGCCGGCGACGTGGGCCGAGGGCCCCGCGATGCCGCCCGAGCCAAAGACTATTTCGCCGTTCTGCAATTTCTTTTTTAAGGGATTGGGATACATAGATCTCTCCGTAGGTTCAGGAATGGGTGTAAAAAATGAGCGCACCCAAAAAGATGCGATAGATGGAAAACAAATCCGTGCCGTGGCGCCGCAAAAAGCGCAGCAAAAAACCAATTGACAGATAGCCGCTCAGCGCCGCCGCGGCAATGCCCAGGGCCAGATACGCCAGACCCTCACCGCCCAGGCCGCCCTCCAACAAATCCAAAAATTCCAGCGCGCCGCTGGCGCCAATGGCCGGCAGGCCCAAAATAAAAGAGAAACGCGCCGCGTCTTCCCGCTTTAAGCCGATGAACAAGCCACCCATAATGGTCGACCCCGAGCGCGAGCAGCCGGGGATCAGCGCCAGGGCCTGGCACAGACCTATAAACTGAATATGCCAGAAGCCCAGTTCGGCCATGCCGCGGCTGCGCCGCCCCAGACGCTCGGCCAGCATCAGGCACAGCGCCAATATAATCAACGCCGCGGCGATGAGATACAGGCTGCGCGCCTCGGTTTCAATCCACGACTTAAAACCCAAGCCAATCGCGGCAATCGGCAAGGTGCCGGGAATGAGCGCCCAGGCGATGCGCGAGTCGGCGCTGTAATTCAAGTCTCTGTGTTTTAAACTGTCCAGCGCCGCGCCGGTGAGGCGTTTGATATCGCCGGCAAAATAAATAAAAACCGCGGCCAGCGTGCCCAGCTGAATGACGGCGGAGAACGCCGCACCGGGGTCGCCCCAGCCCAAAAAATGCGGCACGACGCGCAGGTGGGCCGTACTGCTGATCGGCAAAAACTCCGTCAAACCCTGCACCACCCCCAAAACTACAGCCTGGATGCCGTCCATTGCCGGCGGGCTGTTCGCACTCATGCCAGACTCGCCAGGGCGAATACCGTCATGGCACAATCCGACGAATACGACAGCCGGGCAAAAGCAGGTGCATCCTCGTTGTCGCCGGGGCGCGGATGCCACAATCCGTCGTCGCACTGACATTGCACTAGCACGTCGCCCAAATGCCGCGCCTTATGCAACAAATCTTCCTCCCTGGTGTCGTCGTACAAATTAAGCATGGACCAGCCGAATTTGGTCGCCCGGCCAAAGCGCGCCGGGTCCAGGCGGTGGCAGTAGACCAGGTCGACATAGCGCCGCGCCGCGGCAAAATAAGACGGCTGGCGCAGGGCGCGACCGACCCAAACTAAGTTGTTGACCACGGTGGCAAAATTGGCCGGCCGCTGTTCGTCCAGTTCCAGATCGTACATCTTCTCCCACTCGCCGGCCGCCGGTTTTTCCACCACCGAGCCGTCGCGGCGAAAGCGGTTGTAATAGCGCTCGGCGTCCGACTGCGCGTCGAGTAAGATGGCAAAGCGATCGGCCATACGCCGGGCCTGTTCTATCTTGCCGGCGGCCGCCAGCCCCATGCCCGCACCGCCGGAAAAACACACTTCCGACACGGCCTCGCCAACGTCCTCGTCCAGCAGTGCAACGCCGCCCGATTGTTCGTCCTGCAAGGCGCACAGGCGGCGGCTCAAGACCTCGGCCAAGTCAAAGCGTTCAACGGCCACCGCACCCAGTAATAACCAGCCCATGCCGTAGGCGCGATTTTCCTCGGCGCCGGGGCCGCTGAGGTTGCCTTCGGCGTCGATGAATTGCTCCAGTACCCATTTGGCGGCGCGCGCTCCTTTGCTGCGCAGGCCGGCGGCGTTGAGCAGATAGGGGGCTTTGGGGTAATATCTCGCCTCGTTTGGGTCGATGGTGCAGCGGCCCTCGGCGTCGAAGTGGGCGTCGAGCCATTCCCGGGTTTTCTCTGCGGCTTCTCGATAGGTGTTCATTTTTTCTCTTGATTTTTACAGCAAAAAACTAAGCTTGTTCTGATGAGGACGGTCCGCTAAGCTTAGATAACTTCCGTTAGAACCGTATTTCCTTGATAAACGTCAAGACGACACTATAAACATAGCCTCGAAACCTAAATCAATCGATCCAAAAAGAAAAAAGTGAAGCTTGGCGCAGTTCAAATTTTAAACGCACCCGGCCCGTATCTCCCAATCCCTTGCCCTCCTTCCACTGCACTCGATAGTCCAGCGCGTCCTCCTCAATCCCCACACAATCTTCCATGCCCAAGCCATCCAACTCGTTTCCACTCTCATCCAATACCGCCACGCGCACCCGGCCGCGCGCCGCATCGACGTTTAAATGCAGTGTGTCACCTTCAAAATCCAGTGGGCGCGTCAGCAGGTCGCCGGCGTTCTGCGGGCCGTCTACTGAAACAAAGCGGTCCCGCGGCAAAACGGCCAGGCCGATGCGGTGCTGCCACTCGTCGTAGCCGCGCGCCGGGTTGCGCGAGCCCGTGTAGTAAATCCACAACTCGTCACCCATATCCACGTAGAAACTGGCCGTGCAGATATTGTAGTCGGCGTCCCACGCGTCCTCGGCGCCCAGGGGGAGGAAGTCCTGGCGGTTGGCGGTGCGGGCGTAGTGGCGCCCGTCGCGGCTGTGCGCCAGTTGAATGCCGACGCGCTTGAACTCCTTCCAGCGGTAAACCCGCAGCGGCGCAATCCACAGGCTCTCGTAGGGCAGGGGGTGCATGTCGTAGAGCTGGGCGTCGGCCGGATCTTCACTGTCGGCGCAGAGCACCACGCGCGGGCTCGTCCAGTGGCGCAGGTCATCGCTCTCCAGCATGGCCCGAGCCCGCGTGCCGCCGATGAAGACCTTGGTGTGCCAGACGTAGCGGCCCAGTTTGGCGTCGAAGAGCAGGGAATTGGTGTCGCCCATGCCCACCTGCTTGCCGCGGTAGCCGGCGGCCTGTTTGGCCGACATGAAGGCGATGGACTCCGGGTCTTTGGTCCAGTGCAAACCGTCGGGCGAAGTGGCCAGGTTGAAAACGCCTTTAGCTTTGCCGCGTTTCCCTCGGGTGATCATGAGTGCCTTGTAGCAACGCTCGGGGTCGTGCGGCTCGCAGAACAAACTGTGCATCTGCATCTCGGCGCCCACAATGTTATTGGCGTTGGAGCCCTGCCAGGAATAGAGACACAGCTCCGGCTTGGTCCAGTTGAGCCCATCGCTGGAGGTGGCGTGGAGCAGGGCTTCCCTGCTCTCGCCGCCGCCGGCAAGGGGAAATTGGCCCTGGTGAGTGCGGTACCACATGCGGAATTCGCCGCTGTGGGGGTCGCGCAACACCGGGCCAATAATACTGCCGCGCCGGCCTTCCCAGGGCCGGTCGGGCACAATCAGCGGGTTGGCCTCGCACTTGCGCGGCTGGTGCACCGAACGCCGCACATTGTGCGAGGCGGCGACCAGATAATCGTCGATGAAAAACTGGCGCTCGCCGGCCAGGCGCACGGGCATGTCTTCCATGTCCACCGGGAAGAGCCCGTCTTCGTCCCACAATATGCGGTAGCTGTTGGCGTTACGGGGCCAGGTCAAATCGGCGTTGCGGTCGACAAATGGGGGTGGAGGTAGGCGGTCTTTGGCCATGATTTCTCCCTGTGGTCAGCGCTGCAAAGGCGGCTGTAAACTAACCCGCTGCCCTACCCTTGACAACCCCCACCCTCACAAGTATCCTTTTTGACCCAATTATTGCAGGAGAAATCCATGCCCGAAACCGTCACCATTCAAGACGTCAAAACCATCCTCACCCAGCCGGCCGGTTCCCGCCTCATCATCGTCAAAATCATCACCTCCGAGCCCGGCCTCTACGGCGTCGGCTGCGCCACCTTCACGCAGCGCTTTCGCGCCGTCCACACCGCTATCGAACAACACCTCAAGTCCTTTCTCATCGGCCGCGACGTCGACCGCATTGAAGAAATCTGGCAAATGTCCATGGTGCACAGCTACTGGCGCAACGGACCGGTGCTCAACAACGCCATCTCCGGCGTCGACCAGGCGCTGTGGGACATCAAGGGCAAGCGCGCCGGCATGCCGGTCTACCAACTCTTGGGCGGCAAATGCCGCGAGGCGGCCGCCTGCTACGCCCACGCCGGCGGTTCCACACCCCAGGAAGTGGTCGATTCCATCCGCTCCTTTATGGAGCAGGGCTACCGCCACATCCGCGTGCAGCAGGGCGGCTACGGCGGCATCCCTTCCAAAGAGGTGCGGCCCGACGGGGCGCCGGACGGGGCCTACTTTGACCCGCGCGAGTACGCGCGCAACCACCTCAAACTCTTCGGATACGTGCGCGAGCAAGTGGGCGACGAGATCGAACTGCTGCACGACATCCACGAGCGCCTGGTGCCCATCGACGCCGTGGGTTTTGCCAAAGACATGGAGCGCTTTAAGCTGTTCTTTCTGGAAGACCCGCTGGCGCCGGAAGACATCGAGTGGTTTAACAATATGCGCCAGCAGTGCGCCACGCCCATCGCCATGGGCGAGCTCTTTAACAACCCACGCGAGTGGCAGCCCCTCATCCAAAACCGCCTCATCGACTTCATCCGCATGCACGTCAGCCAGATGGGCGGCATCAGCCCGGCGCGCGACGTGGCCGCCTTTGCCAATATGTACGGGGTGCGCACCGCCTGGCACGGCCCGGGCGACACCTCGCCGGTGGGGCACGCCGCCAATTTGCACCTGGATTTGTGGGCGCCCAACTTCGGCGTGCAGGAGTGGTGCCGCTTTCCCGAACACGTCTACGAAATCTTTCCCGGGCTGCCGCAGGTGCGCAACGGCTACATGTACCCCAACGACCAACCCGGCCTGGGCATCGACATCGACGAAGAGCGGGCGGCCCAATACCCCTGCCAGGACCAGGTGGAGACCTGGACCCAAACGCGCCTGCCCGACGGCAGCCCCACGCGGCCCTAAAAATTACAGAAATCAATCGCCATGAAAGTCCTGGTTTCCAACCTCGGCAGCACCTCTTTTAAATACAAAGTTTTTGACATGCCTGCCGCCGCCGTTTTGGCCCGCGGCGGCATGGACCGCATCGGCGGCCAGGGCTCGGTGCACAAATACCAGCTCGGCGACGCCGACGAGATAGAACAGGCCTGCGACCTACCCGACCACGCCAGCGCCATCGACGAAGCCCTGCAGCGCCTCACCGGCCCCGGCGGCTGCCTCAACTCCGTCGCCGAACTCGAAGCCGTGGGGTTTAAGGCAGTGCACGCCCGCAGCATCTCCGGCGTGGTGGAGTTGGACGACGACGTCATCGAGCGCATGGTCAGCTACTACCCCCTGGCCCCGGCCCACAACCCCGCCTACGTCGCCGCCATAGAGCAATTTGCCAAGGTCGCCCCCGACGCCGCCCTGGTGGGCTGCTTCGAGAGCGCCTTCCACGGCAATATGCCGCTGCGCCGCCAGCTCTACGCCGTGCCCTACGAGTGGTACGAAAACTACGGCGTCAAGCGCTACGGCTTCCACGGCGCCTCGCACCGCTACGCCGCCGAGAAAGTCATCGAGCTGGAGGGCCACGCCGAGCTCAAGCACATCAACTGCCACCTGGGCGGCTCCTCTTCACTGTGCGCCGTCAAAAACGGCGTCTCGCACGGCGCCTCGCACGGCCTCAGCCCCCAGGGCGGCGTGCCGCAGAACAACCGCATTGGCGATCTGGACCCCTACGCCCTCGACCTGGTTATGCGTCAAGAGGGCAGCAGCTTTGGCGAGGTCCTGGAACAATGCGCCTCCCAGGGCGGCCTGCTGGGCCTGTGCGGCTACAACGACATGCGCGACATCGAAGAGAACGCCAACCAGGGCAACGAGCGCTGCCAACTGGCCATCGAAGTCTTCACCTCGTCCATCCGCGACTACCTGGGCGCCTACGTCGTCGAGCTGGGCGGCATCGACGCCATCAGTTTTACCGGTGGCATCGGCGAACACTCGTCCATCGTGCGCCGCCAGGTGCTGGAAAACCTCGAATTTTTGGGCATCGAAATGGGCCCCCAACAAAACGACAGCGTACACGGCGAAGGCACCCTGCACGCCGCCAACAGCCGCGTCCATCTCTACGTCTTGCGCACCGACGAAGAACTGATTGTGGCGCGCCAGACCTGCGAATTCCTCGACGCCCAATCTTAAAACGTCTGACGTTAGACGCTCGAACTAACGACAACCAAAAGAAAGGACCCCACCATGGGCAGCTTTTACGACAATTCCATCATCCCCGCCGAACTGCGGCGCAACTTCGACGTCTACGACCGCATTTCCGAACTAGACATCGACCTGGGCAGTTTTGCGGACAACGTCGGCTCACTCAAAGGCCGCAACATCTGCGGCGCCGTCTTCCACGAGAGCGGCCTGGTCTACCTTTCGGGCGTCGGCATCGGCGATTACCAGATGACCGACGATCCCGAGCGCGTGGCGCACGGCCAGCAGGCCGGCCAGGCCTGCGCCGACCACCACATCCGCACCTTGCACTGGGCCATTTCCTGCGGCGGCGAGGGCGACCTCAACGACGTGCTCTACACCGTCAAAGCCCTGGGCATGGTAGTGTCCACCGACGTCGACTTCAACTCGGGGCCGGCGGTAGTCAACGGCTACACCTACCGCTGGCAGTCGGTCTTTGGCGGCGGCACCGGCAACTACGCCCAGGACGGCCTCGACGCCGGCGGCTACGCCGGGGTGCACGCGCGCTCCGCCATTGGCGGCTTTACCGGCCGCTTTTCGCTGGAGCCCGAAATGATCGTCGCCGTCCCGCCCGACCTGTGCCGCGCCATCATCGCCAACCGCGGTTGGATCTTCCCACTCATCCCCGCCATGCACGACAAAGTACTGACCGCGCAAAAATGACCACCTCCACCGCAGAGACCGCGCTCAAAATCACTCCGGAACAACGGCACCAGTACGACGAGGACGGCTTCTTCCTCGTCGACAACGCCCTGTCGCCCGGCGAGGTGGAGGAACTGCTGGCCGTGGTCGACGAATTCTACCAGCGCTACCGCCGCGAAAATAATCTGGAGCCCGACGAGCCCTTCCAGATGCGCAATATCGCGGCCTTCCACCCGCTCTTCCGCGGCATGATCGACCACCCCAATATCTTGCCCATCGTCGTCGACGTCTTGGGTTTTAACATCCAATTGCGTACCTCGCACATGGACGTGCGCCCGCCGCAAAAACCCGCAATCGCCCAGCAAACCCTGGGCGCCCCCGACAGCTTCTTCCCCTGGCACGCCGACGCCCCCGACTACGGCTGGCCCACCGTCGACAACATCATCCCCTACATGGAGATGAAGGTAGGCTACTACCTCACCGACCTAACCCAGCACAACAGCGGCGCCATTTGCGTGGTGCGCGCCAGCCACCGCCAATCCCCCTGGCTCGACGAAGAGGCCCGCATCGTCGAGCCCGAGCGCGTCGTCGAGGTCAACGTCGCCCCCGGCACCGCCCTGGTCTGGCGCACTGCCCTCTACCACTGTCTCACGCCCAATATGGCCACCCACCCGCGCAAATGTCTCTACTACGGCTACCAGCACCGCTGGATCCGCCCCTCCGACTTCGACCACCAGGACCCAGCCGTGCTCGAAGGCTGTACCACCATTCAGCGCCAGCTTTTGGGCGAGTTGGGCAGCGGCAAAGACAATTACGCCGGCGACGATCCTCTGGTGCTTCCGGTGTCGCGCTACTGGCGACCCAAGGACGAAGATATTCCGCTTAAAGCTTGGGCTGAGGAGCAGCGGTCTGAATAGTGGTTGACGATGTACTAGTTGGCGCAGTAATTTTTGAATAAATCCCTACTCCCTCCTTATATTATTAGCCAACGAAAGAATCGCGCGCTTAGGCCGGTAAGGGGGGATTGTCTATGGCGCTTTGTGGGGGTGTGGGGCCGTGCAGGCCGCCCTGGGACTCACAAAGCGCCATAGATA
>CAXGRO010000179.1:0-9744 GCA_964012055.1 uncultured bacterium | reverse complement strand
ACAATTCGTCCTCGATCAAGCAATAGAGGGCGATGACAAAATCTTCTACTTTATATATGATGGTGGTCCCTCCTGATATCGTCCTATCTCTTTTGGTCGCACAAAACAAGATAGGGGAGGGATCGCCATTCCTAAAAAAGCCACACATCACGTTATCAATACTGTGGACACTTTTTGTAGGTCATTGATAAATAACGGCTTAGACGAATAGATATTTAAATTTTTAACTTGTTGATAAATAATCACTTACGAATTTCAACCTTACAAAAATCCGCTCAAAATCGAAAAAATGTCCACAGTATTGAAGTATAGAATTTGCCAATTTCTCTTGTAACAAGATATCTTTAATTGTTTTATTTGCTATATCTAACAAATTTGTAATAAAAACCACCTAGAACTACATTTTTGTAGCATGATTCTCAATAGGATCCCCCAATGCCAGACACTCCTCCATTAATTAATGCCCAGCAACAAGTCTCAGTTTTACACGACCTAGGCCAGATATTGGGAACGACCTCCCAATTTGAAGAAGCCCTGCGCGAAATCCTCAAATTGCTCTGCGATCGCCTGGAGATGAGCTTGGGCACGATCAGCCTATTGCATCAGCAAGCCGATCAGGTATCCATCGACATCGCCTATGGGCTTTCGCAGTCCGAAATAGAACGCGGACGTTATAAAGTAGGCGAGGGCATTACCGGTAAAGTGGTCGAGTCTGGCAAACCAGTAATTGTACCGCGCATTGGCAACGAACCACTCTTCCTCAACCGCACCGGGGCACGCCAAGAAGCTAAAACATCGCATATATCCTTCATTTGTGTGCCCATTTTGCTGCAACAGCAAGTCGTTGGCACCCTGAGCGTCGACACGCCTTACAAAGGCGATAGTTCGATTCAGGAAAACGTCAAATTACTGTCGATCGTCGCCGCCATGATCGGCCAATCGGTTGCCGCCCGCCAGCGAGCCATAGAAGAAAAGAACGTCCTGCTCAACGAAAATAGACGCCTGCAAAACCAATTGCGCGAGCGCTTCCACTACACCAATATTTTGGGCACTTCCCGTCCCATGGAAGAAGTGGGTGACCTCATTGGTCAAGTGGCCCCCAGCGACGCCACCGTACTGCTGCGCGGCGAGAGCGGCACGGGCAAGGAATTAGCGGCTGATGCGTTGCACTACAACAGTTTGCGGTCCGGCAAACCCTTTGTAAAAGTGCACGTTGCCGCTCTCCCAGAAACCCTGGTCGAAAGCGAGTTATTCGGCTACGAGCGCGGCGCTTTCACCGGGGCCTCCTCCAGCAAGGAAGGCCGTTTTGAGCGCGCCCAGGGCGGCACCCTCTTCCTCGACGAAATCGGCGAACTCTCCCCCGCAGTCCAGGTCAAGCTGTTGCGCGTACTGCAGAGCCGCCAGGTTGAACGATTGGGTGGCACCAACCCCATTGAGATCGATGTGCGAGTCGTCGCCGCCACCCATGTAGACTTGGAAAAAGCAGTAGCCAAAGGGGATTTTCGCGAAGACCTATTTTACCGCCTCAACGTCTTCCCCATCTTCCTGCCCTCGCTACGCGACCGCAAGTCCGACATCCTGCTCCTGGCCGATCACTTCCTGGAAAAGTACGCTCGCCAGCACAGCAAAGAAATGAAGCGTATCTCCACGCCAGCTATAGACATGTTGATGAGTTACCACTGGCCCGGCAACGTTCGCGAGTTGGAAAATTGCATCGAACGCGCCATTATTCTCGGCACCGATGGCGTGGTACACGGACACCATCTACCCCCTTCTCTACAAACGGCGGATGCCACCGGCACACCCCTTTCCGGCTCGTTTGAAATGCTCATGGCCTCCTATGAGCGCGAAGTTTTGGGCGAAGCGCTCAAAAATGCGCGCGGCAATATCGCCAAAGCGGCCCGCCTGCTGGGTACAACGCCTAGGATTTTATCTTATCGCGCCGGCAAGTTGGAAATAGATCCCAAGCAATACAAGGCCTAGTCGGCCAAGAACACACACTAAAGAAAGATTGATCCGTTAGGTTTTTGAACGCTCCATCAGTCATTCAGTAAACAAACTTAAAAATACGACATATTTGTTGCACCACACTTAAAATACGACATATTTGTTGTAACTTAAGTCTCCCCCCACTACTCCTCTCTTTACACAATTTATTGTTTATAAAGCACATAATCATCGCATTCTCCATTTCCTAATATAGTGGCACATTCCTTGCTGATGGATGGGCGAATTCAATACAGCGCTGTTTGTTCGCCATTAATTATCGAGCCGCATTCACTTGCTCTCGATTCACAAGGAGAAACTCGGCAAATCCATTTCTACCCCGAAGGAGAAAAGCAGACCATGAACAAGATCCTCGCATTAGCCGCCCTACCCCTGCTCCTGCTAGCCCATCCGGCCGCCGCAGAAGAGATAAAATCCTTAGAAGCCTTCCAGGGCATGCCCTCCTACCCCCAATTTGTCGTCGACAATTTGTGGATTTTAATCGCCGCCGTCCTGGTCTTTATTATGCACCTGGGTTTTGCCACCCTGGAATCTGGACTCACGCGACAGAAAAACACCGTCAATATCCTCTTTAAAAACCTTTTCATCATCTCCGTGGGCCTCATTACCTACGCCCTCATAGGTTTTAACACTATGTATCCGGGCGACTTCAATGGTTTCCTGTCGATTGGCGGCCCTCTCAGTTTTGACGCATCTGAAACGGTGGCCAAACTCACCGCAGTCTATAACCCGGCTTATACGTACTGGTCGGATTTTATCTTCCAAGCCATGTTTGCCGCCACCGCCGCCACCATCGTATCGGGCGCCGTAGCTGAGCGCGTCAAACTCAACGGCTTTATGGTCTACGCCACCATTCTCGTCGCTTTTATCTATCCCATCGCCGGCTCCTGGAAGTGGGGCGGCGGCTGGCTTGACCAGATGGGTTTCTACGATTTCGCCGGCTCTTCCATCGTACACGCCTTTGGCGGCTTTGCCGCCCTGGCCGCCGTCTTGATCTTGGGCCCGCGCAGCGGCAAATACAAAGAGGACGGCAGCATCTCCCCCATCCTCGGCCACAGCATGCCGCTGGCCACCATAGGCGTTTTCCTGCTCTGGCTCGGCTGGTTTGGCTTTAACGGCGGCTCCGTACTCAGCGCCGACCCCGGCCTCGTCTCGCTGGTCTTCGTCACTACGTCGCTGGCCGCCGCGGCTGGTTGCCTCTCGGCCATGGTCACTTCGTCCTTCTACCTGAAAAAACCCGATATCTCTATGGCGCTCAACGGCATTCTGGCCGGTCTAGTGGGCATTACCGCCGGGGCCGACTCGGTCTCCTGGATTAGCGCCCTGGTCATTGGCCTGGTGGCCGGTTTCATCGTCGTCTTCGCCATCGTCTTCATCGACCGCATCAAAATTGACGACCCCGTTGGTGCCATTTCGGTGCACGGCATCTGCGGCATTTGGGGCACCGTGGCCGTGGGCATTTTCAGCGCCGCCCACAGCATCGGCATCCAACTGCTGGGCACGCTGGCCTACGCCACCTTCGCCTTTGTCGCCTCGGCATTGATCGCCCTCTTTGTCAAGGCCACCGTCGGCATCCGGGTGAGCGCCGAAGAAGAAGAAGAAGGCCTGGACCTGGCCGAACACGGCCAGCCCTCCTACGCCGACTTCCACTCGACGTACTCGAATTTGCAACCGATCAACTAACGAGCTTAATAACGAGGACATAGTCATGCATAAACTCGAAGCTTTTTTGCGACTTCCTCCATAGAGGCAGTGCAAGGCGCCCTGGCCAACATTGGTCTAGCCGGCATGTCGGTCAGCGAAGTGCGCGGTTTCGGCCGCCAGCGCGGCCATCACGAAGTCTACCGCGGCGCCGAATACCGCGTCGACTTCGTGCCCAAGATCAAGGTGGAAATCACCACCAAAGAAGAAGACAGAGACCGCGCCATTGAGGCCATCGTCAGCGCCGCCAAAACCGGCAAGGTGGGGGACGGCAAGGTCTTTGTCGTCCCCGTCGACGAAGCCGTGCGGGTGCGGACTGGCGCAACTAGCGACGGAGCCCTGTAAATAAAATTAGCTTTCCACATGGGTTCGGCGCGCGCCATCACACCCTCCCAAACCGGTGCATGCACCGCGGTGTGCGACGACCGGATGATGTTGTATAAATACATTTCAAGATGTCGGCAAACAGCGGCACGGGCATGCACACCCACCAGAGCTTGTGGAAGGGCAGCAAGCCGCTGTTTGCCGGTTCGGGCTACGCCGGCTTAAGCGAGATGGCCTTGCACTACATCGGCGGCCTGCTCAAGCACGCCCCGGCGCTGTTGGCCTTTACCAACCCGACGACCAATTCCTACAAGCGGCTGGCCCGGCTACGAGGCGCCGGTGAACTTGGCCTATTCGCAGCGCAACTGCTCGGCCTCGGTGCACATTCCGATGTATTCCAACTCGCCCAAGGCCAAGCGGGTGGAGTTTCGCTGTCCCGATCCCAACTGCAACATCTACCTGGCCATGTCGGCAATGTTGATGGCCGGCTTGGACGGCATTCAGAACAAGATTGATCCGGGCGAGCCGTTGGACAAGGATCTGTATGACTTGGCCCCGGAGGAGGCGGCCAAGGTGCCGCAGGCACCCGGCTCGTTGGAGGCGGTCATCGACGCGCTGGAAGCCGATCACGACTTCTTGTTGCAGGGCAGCGTCTTTTCCGAAGATCTGATCGAGGCGTGGATCGACTACAAGCGCGAGGAGGAGACCAACGCCATTCACATGCGGCCTCATCCCTACGAGTTTGCCCTCTACTACGATATCTAAAGGGCAGCACAGTTACAACCGAGAGGTGCCATTCTTTCCTTGAACGGAGGCCAGGTCTGTCTGGGCTTGCCACTCAACATCCCGCTCACTCCTCTGCTCAACATCGCTCCAGAATGGCACCTCTTTTTTATTTTTTACTCTGGTTGCTCCCGCCAGACCTTTCCCTATATTCATCATACTTCTTCACTCAATTTTTAGGTAGTGTGTGAGGTACCACCTTGTCCAAGCGACTTACAATCGGCAGCCGCGGCAGCCAGTTGGCGCTCACCCAGAGTCGCGCCGTCCGCGCCTTACTCCTGGATCGGCATCCCGATCTCGAAGTGGAAATTGAGATCGTCCAGACTAAAGGCGATGTAACTTCGGGGCCCTTGCGCCAGTTTGGCGGCCAGGGGGTTTTTACCAAAGAGTTGGAGCGCGCCCTGCTCGACGGCCAAGTCGACCTGGCCGTGCACAGCCTCAAAGATTTACCCACCGAAATCCACGCCGATCTCGAAGTCATCGCCACGCCCCAGCGCGAAGACGTGCGCGACGTGCTTGTCACCCGCAGCGGGGCGGGGCTGGACGACTTGCCTGCCGGCGCCTGCCTGGGCACGGGCAGCTTGCGCCGCCGCTGCCAGCTGTTGGCACTGCGGCCCGACTTGCGCTGCGCCGAAATCCGCGGCAACATCGACACGCGCCTGACCAAGGCCGAAGAGGGCGAGTATGACGGGGTGGTACTGGCCGCCGCCGCGCTCCACCGCCTCGACTTGAAAAATCGCATCAGCGCTTATCTGCATACCGACCAAGTTATGCCGGCCGTAGGCCAGGCCGCCCTGGGTTTGCAAATGCGCCGCGATCACGCCCTCGTCCCAAGCGTCGTCGCCATCAACCACGCACCCACCTTTGCCGCGGTTATGGCCGAGCGCAGTTTTTTGCGCCGCCTGGGAGGCGGCTGCCACGCCCCCATTGCCGCCTGGGCTCAAACAGCGGACGACCAACTGCACATCGCCGTCCTGGTAGGCGCTGCCGACGGCTCGCACCTGGAGCGCGCTCAGCTCGACGGCCCCGTCGAAAAAGCCGCTGACCTGGGCATTGAACTGGCCGATCTCCTCAAAACCCAGGGCGCCGACGTTCTCCTGGAATTAGCGTCGGACTGAAACGCCATGCAGACCCCGCAGTCCGCACCCGGTCGCGTCTACTTTGTCGGCGCCGGTCCCGGCGATCCCGGCCTGATAACAGTTAAGGGGGCCCGCTACCTGCAAGAAGCCGATATAGTGCTCTACGACGCCCTCCTCGACGAACGCCTACTGGCGCTGGCGCCGCCGTCCTGCGAAAAAATCCACGTGGGCAAGCGCGGCGGCCACAAAAGTTATGCCCAGGATGCCATCAACGATTTGCTGGTGCTGCACGCCCGCGCCCAGCGCCGGGTCGTGCGCCTCAAGGGTGGCGATCCCTTTATCTTTGGCCGTGGCGGCATCGAAGCCATGCACCTGCGAAAAGCCGGCATCCCCTTTGAAATTGTCTCCGGCGTCACCGCCGCCGCCGGCGTAGCCGCCTATGCCGGCATTCCGCTGACCCACCGCAACCTCGCCTCGTCCACCCTACTGGTCACCGGCTACGAAGACCCCACCAAAACCTCGCCGGGCGTCGACTGGTCGCACCTGGCCCCCATCGACACCACCCTGGTCATTTATATGGGCGTGGGCAAAATGGCCGAAATCAGCGCCGCCCTCCTCGAGCACGGGCGCCCGCCCCACACACCAACGGCGGTGGTCGAATGGGGCACCTGGCCGCACCAGCGCACCCTCGTTTCTACCCTCGCAGACGTCGCCGCCGACAGCCGGGCGCGCGGCATCGGCTCGCCGGCCCTCTTTATCGTCGGCCGAGTGGTGGAACTGCGCCCCTATCTCGACTGGTTCGAGAGCAAACCGCTCTTTGGCAAGCGGGTGCTCATCACCCGCAGCCACGAGCAAGCCGGCGACCTGCAATTGCTGCTCGAAGCCGAAGGCGCTCAAGTTGACGTCCTTCCCCTGCTGCAAATCCAACCGCCCGACGACCCCCGACCGCTCGACGCCGGCATCGAGCGCCTCCATCAATTTTCCTGGATCGTTTTCACCAGCCCCAACGGCGTCGATTTCTTCTTTGAACGCCTCAATCACCTGGGTAAAGACAGCCGCGCCTTTGGCAACGCCCGCATTGCCGCCGTGGGCCTGGCCACCGCCGAACACTTGCAAGCCCGGGGGCTGCGGCCCGACCTAATTCCGCAAAACCAATCACAAGACGGCCTAGTGGAAGCCTTTTCCTCCGTCCCCCTGACCAATGCGACTATCCTCTTGCCCACCTCTCCCCTGGGCCGCGACCTCCTGCCCACCGCCCTGGTCGAGTGCGGTGCTCAAGTCGAACGCGTTATCGCCTATGAAAACCGCCCCCCGGAACCCAACAGTGTGGCACTGCCCCCCTCGCTGCAAAACGACCAACTCGACCTGGCCATTTTCGCCAGCCCTTCGAGCGTGCACAACTTTGTCGCCCTGCTCGGCGCCCAGCGCGCCCGCGCCATTCTATCTACCGCCGCCATCGCCTGCATCGGCCCCACTACCGCCCGTGCCGTCGCCGACCTCGGCCTCGAAGTCCAAATCCAACCGCGGCAGAGTAGCATCCCTACCTTAGTCCAGGCCATCTGTACCCACTACGAAAAAAAACCTCATGAGTGACCCCATTTTCCCCACCGGCAAATTGCCGCACGACGTGCTGTCCGACCTCATCGGCCACTACACCCACACCCACCCGCGCCTGGTGGTGCCGCCCGGCCTGGGCGAAGACGCCGCCGTCATCGACTTTGGCGACCGCTACCTGGTGGCCAAGACCGACCCCATCACCTTTGCCACCGACGCCGTCGGCTGGTACGCCGTACACGTCAACGCCAACGACATCGCCGCCATGGGCGCCGTGCCGCGCTTCTTCCTGGCTACTATTTTGCTGCCCGAAGGCGGCGCCACCCGCAGCATGGCCGAATCGATCTTCGCCTCCATCCACCAGGCCGCCGCCAGCCTCGACATTGCCGTGTGCGGCGGCCACACCGAGATCACCTACGGCATCAACCGCCCCATCGTCGTCGGCCAGATGCTGGGCGAAACCACGGCCGAACAATTGGTGCGTTCTTCCGGCCTGCAACCCGGCGACGCGCTAATCCTCACCAAGGGTTTGGGCATTGAAGCAACGGCCATTATCGCCCGCGAAAAAAGCGCCGAATTAAAAGATAGGGGCTACGCCGAAGACTTTATCGCTCACTGCAGTAACTACCTCGAAGAGCCCGGCATCAGCGTTGTGCGCGACGCCCGCATTGCCGCCCAGGCCGCCCGCCTGTGCGCTATGCACGACCCCACCGAAGGCGGCGTCGCCACCGGTCTCTTCGAACTGGCCGCCGCCTCCAACGTGGGCCTGAAAATCGACGGCGAAGCCCTGTTCATCTCCGCCGAAACATCCCGCCTCTGCGGCGAATTCGCCCTCGACCCGCTCGGCGTCATCTCCTCCGGCGCCCTGCTCATCGGCTGCGCCGCCGCCGACGCCGACGCCGTCATCGCGGCACTGGACAGCGAAGGCATCCAGGCGCGGCAGATCGCCACCGCCCACCCACCCGACTTCGGCCTCGCACTCAATCGCGACGGCCGCTCCGCACCGCTGCCCCAATTTGCCGCCGACGAAATCATCCGCCTCTTTGAGGAGTAAACATGCTCAAGGCCATTCTCTTTGACATGGACGGCACTATCACCCGTCCCCACATCGACTGGCAAGACCTGCGCCAGCGCGTTGGCGTCCCCCTGGGCACGCCCATCATGGAATACGTCGAAAGCCTGCCCGAGCCCGACCAGAGCCGCGCCGACGCCATCGTCCGCGAAATAGAATTCGACGCCGCCCAACAGGCCGTGCTCAACCCCGGCGCCGCCGAACTCATCGCCCAATTAAACACCTATCCCATAAAACTGGCGCTGATCACCAACAACCACCGCGAGGCCATGCACCACGTCGTGCGCCAATTCGACCTCCACTTCGACCTCTTGCTCAGCCGCGAAGACGCCCCCCTCAAACCGGCCCCCGACCTACTCCTGCTCGCCCTAAAAGAATTCCAGCTATCTCCCGCAGAAACCTACTTCGTCGGCGACGGCCGCTACGACCGCATGGCTTGCGAGGCCGCCGGCGTAACCTACATCCACCTGGCCCACGACCGCGACGAGCCATTGCAAGAGCCAACTATTTATGAGCTGAGCGAGTTGTGGCCCCATCTGGCCCTTTGAGCCGCGACGATTCCCATATCACGGCAACCAGTCAACGAGAACATCATTCTTGCGAGACTAAATCCAAACCGACTTCCCTCAGGCCACTCCAACTCCCTCGGCTCCTCTACTTCATCCGCCACCCGCTCCATCCGCACCTCTGGCAACTCCTCAGCCCATTCCTCCGCCTCAAACCGCACCGGCCGCTACATCTCCTCCACCGGCTCCCTCCACTTCCAGTACCCCAGCAATAGCACCAGGTGTATAAGCAACGACGCCACCAACGCCCCCCTACCCGGCGATACCCCCCACTCCCTCTCACGCTAATCCTACCCTTCTCTAATCCGACGCTCACTATCCTATCCCTTCATAAAACTCAGATACACACCAAAAGCGATCACCCCCCAATCCCAACGGAGATCCTCTGGTGCCGGGGTGGGGTCTCAGAGCGGATTCCAATTCCTCTGTCCGCAGACAAGCGGTAATAAGTCCACCCCGGTATTGGACAAGATACGAGCTCCTCTTTCAGGTCATTACCGGCCGATAAGGCCGATTGTTTTTGAGTACAGAAAAGATGACATGCAACATTTCATTGGCCACATGAGACAACGCCACGGTGTGATGCTTCCCGCGGTCCACCTAGCGCTGATAGAGCGCGGCCAGCATGGGATCCTTTTTTCGATAGACGGCCACTTCG
>CAXGRO010000178.1:0-9762 GCA_964012055.1 uncultured bacterium | reverse complement strand
CCCTCCACTATCGATTTTTAAAGGGCGACATTCGCGCTTATTGGAAAAATCGCGAATTCGTTTTTTTTATTTTAATACTGACGTTAGCCACGCTATTCATAGGATTTGACACCTACCGCGTGTACGGCCCCGCCGAAGAAACCGTCCGCAAAACCCTCTTTCAGGTACTCGCCATCCTCACCGGCACCGGATACGGCACCGCCGACTACGAATTGTGGTCCTTCAATTCCCAGTTTTTGCTTTTGGTGTTCATGGTGACCGGCGCCTGCGTCGGTTCGACCAGCGGCGGTATCAAAGTGATGCGCATCTACCTATTAATTAAATTTGTGCTCAGCGAAGTAAAACGCCTTCTACACCCCCAGGCGGTGGTGCCGGTGCGCATTGAGTCGCAGCCCGTATCTAGAGAGGTGCTCGCCAATGTTATGAGCTACTGCGTCTTCTTTATCCTGATCTTTATTTTAGGCGTTTTTATCATGACCTGGCTCGGCCTAGATTTCACCTCTGCCCTTGGGGCTGTGGCCGCCACGCTGGGCAATGTAGGCCCCGGTCTGGGATCGGTGGGGCCCACCGACAACTACGCCCACATTCCAGCCGTGGGAAAATGGTTGTTATCACTGCTCATGCTGTTGGGGCGACTGGAAATCTTCACGTTGATTGTCCTTTTTTCCCCCGACGCGTGGCGGCGGTAAACGCATTGGCACTGGACGAAAATTTGCGACATTACCCTTCAAACGCTCCCCGAACCCTCCTTCTTATGCATACCTCACCCAGACGGGAATGAATAACAGCCAGGGCTATTTCATATCCCTTCCTGAATCACAATATTAACATGGCTATCAACCCGGGCGATATAACCAGGGTGAATAACTACGGTTGAGTCGATTTCTTCGACAATGGCCGGACCTTGAATTAGGTTACCGGACTCAAGTTTATAGCGGTCGTATACATTACAGGACAACCAACCGCTGGCTTCGCCAAAATACACCTCGCGTTCCCCCTTTATGGCATCCGCACTGTTCTCCCCAACCGTTTCCCTAACTAAAAAAGTAGGCCGTTTAATTGCCCCAATGGCCGTTAAACGCAAATTAATCACCTCGGTGGGCTCAGCTGAATCGGCAAAGCCGTAAGCCCGGTCGTGGACTTTATAAAATTTTTTATTTATCGCCCCCACATCACTCTGCACCACATCTTTGTCGAGCATGTCAATTTTTAGCTCATAAGACTGTCCTACATAGCGCATATCTAAAGCCCGGACAAAACGCATCTGATCTGAATTTATGCCCTCAGAAGCCAACAGCTGTCTGGCCTCCTGCTCCATGCCGCTAAAAGCTTTATTTACATGTGAAAAATCGATTTCATCTATCGGCTTGATATACGATTGGACGTAGTCGTGCTTTATATCGCTGACCAACAGCCCCAGCGCCGAAGTCACCCCAGGGCTGGGGGGAATGAGCACCTTTTGAGCCTGTAACTCCCGCGCCAGTGCGTTGGCGTGCATGGGGCCTGCGCCCCCGTAGGCCACTATAACAAAATCGCGCGGGTCAAAACCGCGCTGCACCGATACCAGCCGCAGAGCCCCTACCATATTGGCGTTGGCAATTTCAATAATACCGTGGGCTGTCTCAACTAAACTCTTTCCCAGACGGTGTGCGACTCGCGAGACGGCCTCTTCGGCCAACTCTGTCCGCAGTTGCTGCTCCCCCCCAATAAAATATTCCGCGTTGATCCTGCCCAACAACAAATTGGCGTCCGTGACGCAGGGATCTTGTTGCCCCCCGCCATAACAAGCCGGACCCGGATCTGCACCAGCGCTCTGCGGCCCCACGCGCAGCGCCCCTCCGGCATCAATCCAGGCGATGCTCCCGCCTCCAGCGCCAATCTCCACCAGGTCTACCACTGGCGAGCGCACCGGATATCCGGCCCCTTTACTCTCGGCAACTGCCGCACTACCCACCTCAAAATCTGCGGCTATGCGGGGTGTTCCCCCCTCCACCAGGCCCGCCTTAGCCGTCGTGCCCCCCATATCGAAGCTGATTAAATTGTCAATTCCGGCCAACTCCCCAATCGCAGTCGCCGCGATAATGCCGGCTGCCGGCCCCGATTCAATCAAATGCACTGGCTCCCGGCGCGCTACTCTTGACGAGATGACACCTCCCGCAGAGGTCATCAAGTGCAGTTCCACGCCTACCCCCAATTGGGACAAGCGGCGGTCCAACTGTTCCACATAGCGATTTACGATGGGCAACACTACCCCGTTCACCGCCGTTGTGCTGGCGCGAAAGTACTCGCGCATCTCCGGGCACAGGTCTGACGAGAGAGATATGTACACGTCCGGCATTTCTTTCCTTATTATCTCTCCTACGCGCCGTTCGTGGATTGGATTGGCGTACGAGTGCAGAAGACAAACCACTACCGACGTCACATCTTCCCGTGCCATCTGGCGCGCCGCCTCCCGCACCGCGCCTTCGTCTAACATCTGCAACACCTTTCCCTGGTTATCTAGCCGCTCTGGCACCCCATAACACAGGTAGCGCGGCACTAAGGGCCGTGGCTTTTCACAAAAAATATCGTAGAGTTTGGGGCGAATCTGCCGCGCGATTTCAAAAACGTCCCTAAACCCCTCAGTCGCAATCAGCGCCGTTTTAGCCCCTTTACCTTCAATAATCGTATTGGTGACTACGGTAGTACCGTGGACGATGTAAGAAATTGCCTGGGCTTCTACGCCTCGCTCGCGCAATGAGCGCTCCACAACATTCATGAATCCCACGGAAGGCTCTTGCGGCGTGCTGGCCATTTTGACCAGGGAGACTTTCCCGCTTGCCTCATCCATCATCACCGCATCCGTAAAAGTGCCGCCGATGTCCACACCCAACCTGTACGCCCCCATTGATCCCTCCTGATGTTCCCCGATTATCTTGTCGATAATTTATCGTTTAACCCCAATCGCCCCTTGCGTCCCCATTAATTTCTCAATCGAAAAAAAACGAAAATCCCCAACTGAGGCTATAGGCCTGCAAACCGTCGGACCTATCATAGGTAGAAATACGCAAATCCGTTCGCTTAATATGTACGCCTTTGGGGAATAACGGCGGCTTAAAGCGGGCAATACCCCATAGGGGGTAATACCGCAGTCCCAGGCCAATCTTATTGCTGTGAAAAGCCGAGAGATCGTAATCGGAAGTATAATATTGGGCGTTTAAATTGTGCTCGCCAATTTTTTGGAAATAATCGGATGCCTCCTGCCGATGATAGCGGTAAAACGAAGTTAGTGCCACAGCCTTTGTAATACTAATTGACAATTCTAACTCAAAGGTATGGGCGTCGTTGCCAAAATCATCGTAATAATACCGATAATACAGTCTCGTCTTTAACATATCGTGCAAATAATAGCTGAGGCGCACCCCAAAGGGGATTTTCAGCCGATTCCCCGGCAATATTTCAACCCGCGCCTCTTCTGCCCCTTCAAAATAAACTCGGTGAAATGGGGTGGATAACAAACCCATTTGATATACTACATCGGCCATTAGAGCAACCTGCGCCCTTTGGGTCAATACCTGTGAATAGGCCAGCGAAACAGTATAGGTTTCCCGTCTGTTTGTATTAAGCCATTGGCGCCATCTCCTCTTTACTGGGCAGGCGAATCATGGAACCGTCAAATTTCCAGATCTCGTCAATCGACGCATACGATATGTCAAAGATGCCCGACGTAAGCCGAGATATTTTCTTAGTGCGGCGGATTAACTCAAAAAGCTCCGAGTCAACAACAACAGGTTTAATTCCCGCAAATGCATTAATGGTGCTGGTTTGTGAGTTTGGATCCCATGAAGAAATGAGGCGTTTTATGCGTTCAATTTCGCCTACCGCAGCCCCCATGGCCTCCTCGGCAAGCACGGCATCTGGGGTTACGGCGATGAATTCAAAACCTACCCCCATTAGAGTTGCTGAAGTTCTATGGGTTATTAATTGCCCTGCGCGGGCCGGTAAAATTCCGATGCATGCGCACAGCAGGCCCTGCAAGATCCAGGCATAGGACAGCCTGTTCACTCGCTCCCCTTATTCTTTTTGCCGATTATCGCCGTTAATCTATCTATGTACAACTTAGCCTCTTCCCGTTGATACCCCCCATATCGCCGATTTTCTTTCCTCCGAATTAATAATGACGACGAGTGGGAACACACCTTTGGGATTATGAATTTCAGCCATCTTGGCGTTGTGGGCGCGCTGAGCATCTGCCAACTGATTCTTTTTCTGCGCCGGGAAATCGAGTTGCACTAAAATCAAATTTTTCTCTGCAAATTGGTTGAAATTTTTCGAAGTGAATACTTTTTCTTTTAACTGTATGCAGGGGCGACACCAATCGGAGCCCGAAAAGTAAAGCAAAATGTGTTTCTTATCATTTTTTGCCTTATCGTTAGCCAGATCTAGATTATCCAACCAAATGGCTTGTTTTATGGGCTTATCATCAGCAGGAGGCGAAGCGCCGACAGCATGAAGACCAGATAGAATGACAGCAAATAGCTTAGTACTACTTTTAATCATATTTTGTCCCGTTCCATAACAGATTAAAAAGTCAGAATTATGCGTAACGATGGGGTAAGCGCATATAATTTAAATATATGATAATACTTAGAGTACACTCTAAGTCAAGAAAAACAAAGCGAAGGAAGCGATAAGATCTAAGGTAGCCCAACCTATCGCTTTATTGACATTTATAATTATTTTTATAATTTAACGCTCAAGTTAAAAAGGAGCCGAACCGTGGACACTCGTTGCCTTGATCACAGTATGACAGAATCCGAGCGCAACCAATTTGAAGAGCAGGGTTATCTTATCGTCGAAAATGCTCTGCCGCCAGATCACATCGCCCCCCTGGCGGAAGCAAGCGACCGTTTGATCGCCGAAAAACGTCAAGCCTATAACCTGGGCCCACACGATGCTATTGACGTTCCCGATATTATCGGCAAGGACTCGCTTTTTTTAAATTTAATCGACTGGCACACGACCTTCCCCAAAGCCTGGGGCATCCTCGGCTGGAATCTGTGTATTTACCACTCGGGCCTTTTAGTGACGCCCCCCGGTGATCCCAATCAACCTGCCGAAGGCGCCAGCGTGGCCTGGCACCAGGACAGCATGCGGGTGAACGACGAAATTGGAGCGACCCCCCGGCCGCGCCTGTCTATTAAGATATTTTTCTTTGTCAGCGATATGTCCGAACCCGGCCGCGGCAATACTCTAATCGTCCCCGGCTCGCACCTGCACGATGAACTTGCCGTACCAGAAGACGGCCATTCGAGCCCCGAGGGTGCCATTCCTCTGTGTGTACCGCCGGGCGCAGCCGTGATCATAGACCGCCGCATCTGGCACAGCCGCAGCCTCAACCACTGGAACGAAACCCGCAAAATGCTGATGATGGGCTACAGCTACCGCTGGCTATTGCCCAAAGACGAGATGACAGTTAAACACCTCTACCCCGGTTTAGATCCCATCCGCAAACAACTGCTGCGCGACAACCCCAGCAACAATAGCACATACGCCCCAGAAGAAGGCGAAGTAGCACTGCGCGAATGGCTTCAGCAACACGACCCGGATGCCGCCGCCTGGAGCTCTGGAGAACGCCGGCAATCTTTTCGCCCCGACATTCCCATTGTCACGGCAGCACCTTGATCAGTTACAACTTAATGGTATTGCTCAAATAATTCTCCCAAAATCTCGCTCTTAATCAAATACCTCACCCGCGTGTTGCGACGCCAGCACCCAGGGATCTTCAGTCTCAACCCGAAAGCGTCGCACCTTCTGCCGCATCACCTCCGCCACCTCCTGCAAATTAGGGTCGTCGATCAAATTGTGCGCTTCAGCCGGATCGTTTTCCACGTCAAACAGCGCCTCGCCGGCCTGGTGCAAAAAAGCCTCGGTAGGCCGCTGACCCATCATCCCGATGTTCTCATTTCGCACCGCCTGCCACGTTGGCGATGCCCATAAATCGCCGGGTAATGGCGTCGTCAATTCGGGATATAGGTTGCGCACATACTTGTATCTTCGCCCCCGAAGGACTCGATAAGGGTAATAATTGACCACCTCGTGAAAAGTGTGTGAAAAATAAGTCTCGTCCCACTCCTCACTATGACTTTGATCAAGCACCGGCAACATCGAGCGCTCCGGAAGCCCTGAAGGCGCATCCACCCCACACCAATCGTATACAGTCGGCGCAATATTTGACCAATTCACCAGCGCATCGCTCACCACCTCATTAGCTCTTGGCCGCGCAATCAACAACGGACAGCGGTGCCCCGAATCAAACGAGCACCCTTTTGCCCCGGGAAACGGCATGCCGTGATCCGACATCACTATTATGAGTGTGTCCTCCGCCCGCCCCGCTTCTTGGAGAGCCCGAACAGCCATGCCAAAGCCAGCATCCAAGCGTGAAACAGATTGGTAATATTCGGCGAGTTCCTGTCTAACGGCGGGATGGTCGGGCAAAAAGTCGGGTACCGGCACGCCCGCCGGATCATAGCGCACTTCTTCATAATCTGGGTAGGGCGCTTGCCGGTTGCCAAAATCGCGGTGCGGGTCGGCAAATCCCATGTGCAAATAGAAGGGCTGGTCGCCGATGGCTGCAAAAAATAGGCGAGCCCGATCCGCCATGCCCTTCACGTTCCGATTGCCGCCTTCAACCTGCTGAAAATCGTGCGTCCACGGGTATACTTCCTGCGGCTGCACGTGCAACTTGCCGATTATACCGGTGGCAAACCCCGCCTCTCCCAGGTTCTTAGGGATCGAGGGCATCTGCTTCGCCGTGTGAAAATTGTGCACGCCGTGCGAGTGTCCGTACTGACCATGGGTGTGGCTGTAATGTCCTGTTAAAATATTGGCCCTACTGGCCGCACAAGATGGTGTGGTGCAAAAGGCGTGATTAAAGCGTGTGGCGCGCAGCGCCAAAGCATCGACATTGGGCGTTTGGATGACTGGACTACCATAGCACCCGGCGAGCGGACTCCAGTCATCGGCGATTAATAGCAAAACACTCTTAGCTGACATAAATACCCCTTTACTTGACCTTAAAGTTAAAAAGCCTCTTTATAATTCTCAATAAGTCCAACATAAAGCTTTTTAGGAACTTACCCGATGCCCATCGGCACCTCCCTTAACCGCTATCGCTTGCGCGAGTTCCCCCGCAACATTCGTTTATTTTTTCTCTACGGCATCTCGATCAACGCCGGTATGACCCTATTTTCCCTGCTCTACAATCTTTATTTGTTGCGCCTTAGCTATCAGGAGGATTTCATCGGCCAGGTAGCCAGTATGGCTCCTCTAGCAACTGGATTACTCGCCCTGCCCGTGGGCATGCTGAGCGATCGCTATGGCCGCAAAGCCTTCCTGATAGGCTCGGGCCTGCTGCTCACTCTATCGCAGTTGGGCATGTGTTTAGCCACCACTTCCGAGTTGTTATTAGTATTCTCCTTTGTCGGTGGCGTGGGCACCGCTTTCATCTGGGTAAACCACATCCCCTTCCTTTCCGACAACGCAGACCCATCGCGCCGCGCAGAGGCCCTGGTCATCTGGTCGGCGCTACAGGTTTTTATCCGCATGATCTTGAGCCTGCTCGGCGGCGTTATGCCCGGAGTAATGGCCTATTTTCTGGGCACCACAACCGAAATGCCCGAGCCCTTTCGTTATGCCCTAATGCTGGGTGCCCTCTGCTCAATAGTTGCAATATTGCCTATCTTGTTTATTCCCAAACAAGCCGGCCGTCAACCTTCTCCAGAGACCGATGCCCCTGCCCCTACCACTAGCCAACAAGCCCCCCCTCTTTCGCCCAGGCGCGCTTACACTGCCATCGTGAGCATGAGCGCAACCCGAGGCTTTTCAATGGGTTTGACTTATCCATTCTTTAATGTCTTTTTTGAAGAGGAGCACCATATAGGCCCCGCCGCCATTGGCGTCATCTTTTTTGTCAGCCAGTTGGTGAGTTTGCCGGCAACTTTTGGCGCCCCAACCTTGGTCCGCAAATTCGGCACCACCCTGACCGTTTTAACCACTCGTCTACTAGGTGGAGGTGCTTTTGCTATCATGGGGGCCGTTATTAGCCTGCCTCTGGCCGTACTGATGTTCCTGCTTACCCGCATTGCCGAAGTGATCGACATACCTTCTGACCAGCACTTTTCCACCCAGGTGTTACCGCGCCGCTTTTGGTCCCGAATTCAAGGCTTTCGCGTCTGCGGTTTTCAGTTATTTATGTTTGCTGGGTCGCTGCTGGGTGGGATCTTAATTCTCGACTACGGCTATTGGGCCGCCTTTGGCCTCGCCGCCGTAGCTCGCATGTCCAGTGGTTTCATCATGGCCGCCTTTTTTGGGCTCAAGCCAGTACAATATACCTAGGGTAACATCATGCTGGAAGATCATCGTCTGGTAAAATTTGAAAACTTATGGACTTGCCCGGTTTTAACAGACAATGATTGATGGCTCAAATACGACCGCTGCATGACCATCCCTGGAGGCGTTCTGGTAGAAGTCGGCGACGAGCGCGAAACTCGTGCCGAGCACCTCGAAGCAGCAATTGGCCCCAACACGGCGGCCATTCACACTGCCGCCCAGATTACCCCCGCTGAAGGCACCCTATCCATGGAGAAATTAATCCGCATCGGCCGCGCCCACAACGTGCCCATTATCGTGGACGCCGCCGGCTACGTCTACCCCACCGAAATGCTGAACAAATTCGTCAAAATGGGGGCCGATTTAGTCGCCTACGGCGCCAAATACTACGGCTCCGTCAATACCAGCGGCCTGCTCACCGGCAGAAAGGATCTGGTAGCCGCCGCCTACAAACACAGCTTTGTAGGCTTTGAAGCCTCGCCGCTGCGCACCCTGGGCCGGCCGATGAAAATGGACAGGCAAGATCTAATTGCCGCCTACCAAGCGCTCAAAGTATGGCTCGCCATGGACCACGAGGAACGCCTCAACTCGTACGAGCGGCGCGCCGCCGCCATACGCGAAGAGCTCAAAAACCTCACCACAATTGAATTTGTCCCCACACCGGAAAACGGGCCCGGACATTTGTGGATCAAAGTGGACGCCGAAAAATTGGGCAAAACCGCAGCGGACGTAGCAAACGAACTGCTCGAGAGCAACCCGCGCATCTGGGTTAGACAGGACGGCGATGAACACCACATCAATCTTAATTTTCAGGCCCTACCCGATGGCCAGGAGCAGATCATCATCAACCGCCTGCGGGAACTGCTCTAGAACCGTCTGCGCCGCCCCGCCCTTTACAAGGATGGCTCTAATGCCCACCGAACTGGAAGAATACCTCTTTGACCTGCGCGGCTACCTCCACCTGCAAAATGCCATCGACCCGATTCACGTCGATCAACTCAACGACTCGCTCGACACATATTTAGATCTTGAACCCGGCGCCTGGCGCGGCTGGGTGCACCGCCACCCCGACCGCGGCCAAACCCGCCACTTGCACAATATCTTTGAAATGGGCGAACCCTTTGAACGCCTCATAGACCACCCCTCTTGGCTCGCCCACCTCAACCGCTTTATCGGCGGCGACGACGGCCTCTTCATCGACGAAACCTTCGCTGATATCCGCCCCCAGGGGGCCGCCACCCGCATACACTCCGGCGCCCACAAGCGCCGAATTCGCACCCAATTTCGCTTTCACAATGGCCAATTCCGCTGCGGCCAGATCAACATTTTGCTGGCCCTCTCCGACATGGGCCCGGGCGACGGGGCCACCATGGTTTTACCCGGCAGCCATAA
>CAXGRO010000177.1:0-9763 GCA_964012055.1 uncultured bacterium | reverse complement strand
CCTTTGATGGGGGGAAAGATATTGTCCTGCAAGAAGGTGTTGGTCGGCAGCACCCCCTTTGGTACATCTGTGGGTTCTTCTTTTCCGGTCCAGGCCTCGCCGCCCACCGACGGCGTGACGTCGTCGCGCCCGCGCGCTGCCAGCGATTCAAAAACTCGACTGCCGTCGGGGGCCAGGGTGCCGTCGGAGAGATTGAGAACGTAATTGGGAAAGGTGGCGTCGCCGTAGACGATAAAGGCGCGGTCTACCCAGTACCAGGCACCCAGATCCCAAAATAAATCGCGGTTCAGATTTTTAACCACCGCGTCGAAGCTACCCGTCGATCCCGAGGTGGAAAACCCCGCTTCCGCCGTCCAGGCGGTGGCGTAGTCGCCGTCGACCGCATTGGATTCTCCGCCTGCTTCGCCAAATCCTTTGATAGATCCCCCCCGCTCTTTCCAGCCCAGGCTGATATTTTCACCCAGCGTCCACACTTCAATTTCGGCCAAGCGGGGCCGTTCGGCGCGGTAGTGGCGCACCGGGCCCTGCAATTGCACATCGCTTATGGCCTCGTACTCCTCGCGCTCCACCTGCCGTTCCACCCCCGAAGCCTCGCGGCGGAAATAGAGCACATCGCCGCGTTCTTCCGCGGGCAGTGTATTCCAGATGTCCTCACTGACCTCGGCGCCCTGGCGAGCGTCGCTGGCCGTGGCCACAACCTGGACATACTGCACCAGTGCTCCCGATAATCCCGGATCCGGCCGCCTCAAGGGCCTTAAATCGTACTCAAATACCCGCTGCGTCTTATTTAAACCCTCGCTGCGACCGGCCACCCTATAGTTGAGGCTTTCGCTCTGCTGAAAAGCTGGATCGCCATTGGAGGTGAGCACTTTGAACTGCAAAAAGGGATCGCCGCCGCCTTCGTCGACAAATTTCACCACCACTTTCTGGGCCCACACCACCCGGCCCAGGTCTATCTCGATCCACCAGTCTCGCAGGGGCGCATCCAGGTCTGGCTCCCAGTAAGTCTCCAGCAGACCGTCCATGACCCCTTCGGCCCCGTCCAGATTGGTCCCCACCCGCCGGACGCCGCCTTTTATATCCTCTCCGTGAGTGAACGATGCAGCGTCCAGCGAAGCGTTAATCTGCTGCCGCACAAAGTGCGGCCGCACTCCGGCATCGCTAAAACCCACACTGCCCTTGGGAAAATTCCACTCCGACCAGTCGCTCTCGCCAATGGTCAATTGGTCGCGTTCGAGGCGATAGCCCTGGGCCCATGCCGTGGCAAAGAGCAGCAGGGCGAAGACGGCAACGCGCATTGAGTTCATAAGATCCGCCACCTTTTAATTGGCTCGTTTTGCCAAGCCTTTAATAGACCACTGCTACGGTGCCCGTCTGCTGGTCGTCCCCGTTTTTGGCTTCTACGACAATGCGGTACATATAAATACCGGGCGGCACCAACTCCTGGTGATTGTTGCGACCGTCCCAGAGAAAGTTAAACCGGCCGCTCTCCTGCAAGCCTTCTTGCACGCGCAAGAGGCGACCGGACAAATCAAAAATTTCCAGCCGCAACGGTACATCTTCCGTCACCTGCAATAGATTAAAAGAAAATTTGGAGACATCGTTTATCCCATCCCCATTGGGGCTGAAAGCCCTGGGCTCAACTTGCAAATCCGCCAGCAGCCGTGCGCTCAGCGACGTGCGCACCGAGAGGGTTTCGCTCAATAATTCGGGTGCGGCATTGCCCGGGCTAATGCGCTGCGGCAGTTCCAGGGGGCGCTCGCTATCCCGCACCCAGCCGTCAAAGGGGGTGCCATAACGCAAAACCGGGGCGCGAAAATACACCTTGATCGGCCCGCCCAAATCGCCCGCCGTACGGCGCGGGGAAAGCTGGACAGAAAAGAGGGTCGAATCCGGCCGTTCGACTTGTACGGACCAGTCTACCAGACCGGTGGCCTGCACCGAGTCGACAGCGGCAAAACCAAAGGGAGCGGATATCTGAATCTGGTCGAATCCGGGGTGGTTCACGGTCATAGCTGGGGAGACCGTGTAGACGAACTGCGAAACCTCTCCCAGAGGCACCTGGGAAGGGTAGACCTCGCCCATCACGTTTTGCGCCAGCGGCGGCTTGGTCACCGAAAACTCGACGTAGTCCAGCTCGCCGCCCAGCAGGGCATCGGGCGCAAAGTCGACGCGAAATTGGAAAACGTTATTGGGACTCGGGGAGAGCACCGGAGAGCCGAGGCTGTCGGCAAAATTGTAGGGGGGCGACCAGAAACTCCAGTTCTCGATATCGTAGGTTATCTCGGCGGCTTCGCCGGTTTTCAGCCCGGCATACCCCTTTGCATCCAGCAACCTGCCGTTCTCATCAAAGCGGGAAAGCTCGTCTCCCCGGCCGGTATTGCGCCAGTAGAGATTGGGGTCGAGCGTCTTGCCGGCGCGCGACAGGATATCGACATTGATCTGCGGATCCTTGCGGCCACGCCAGCGCATCTCGCCCAGAATGGCCGACTCCCCCAAATCGAAAAGCTTGCTGACATAGGAGGCCTTGTTGACAAAACCTTCCCCGTAAATTTCGACCTCGGATATTTCCATATTTCTGCCGGTCGTCACGGTGATCTGCACGCCCACCTCCGTGGCCCGTATAGTGGGAAAAACCGCCTCTATGGTGTCCTGGGTATTTTCCACCACAGAAAAGGCCGTTCTGCCGGGATCGACGCCGCCGTATTGTCCCCGTTCCACAATGTGGGGGACAGTGCTAGTAGTAACCAGAAGTTTGTCCGGATAAAGGGAAGTACCCAGCGTACTGATGAGCCGCACCCGATTAACCGAGAACGCGCCTCCGAGATCAAAAATAAGCCAGCTCGAACGATCGCCGGACTGGTGGATAAAACCGTAGGGTTGTTTCACATAGTAGGTATTGAGATCTCCGTCGACCATATTGTTGGCATTACAACCGTCGAGGAGAAATTGGTAGCCGCCGCAGCCGCGCGAAAAGGGCCCGCCGCCCCGGCTCAGACTGGTCAGGGCGATATTGTCCTCTGGAGTTAAGAAAAGCGGCCGCAGTATGCCCTGGGCAAACGCCTCCTCGTCAAAACCGTCCATCTCCAAAAAATCGCCCCACGGCACGCGATGGAATTGAACAGCCGGATCCGACGCTTCCGGCGGCGGCGGCAGATCTTCGCCGCCGATGCGGTAAATCTCCAGGGCACCGCCTCCACCCGCCAGCATTGTCTGGAGCGCAGTGGCCACAACCAGTAGAATCAGCGCCTGTTTTTTCATACCACTACCTCCAAAATTGTGCCCTGCTCGGGGGCCGAACACTGGCACGCCTATTCAAGTCCCGCAATCACCGTAATGAACTGAGATATGCCCGTAGAAGTCTCTTGCCCCTTCTCGTCTATGCGGCTGATTCTCATGCCCAACTGCGTGGTCATAGTGTAGCCCAGATAAGCGCCCGTATTGGAGTATTGGGTCGCCACCACCAGCTCTTGAAAATCTTCCTGCAAACCCAGGGCTATGGCGTCTTTTTCGAATTGATTAAATATAGTATACTCGATTCCCGCCCGCACTTCCGAGTCGGTCAAAATGGGGGTCTGACCGATGAGGAAGAGAGTCAGGGTATCCTCTTTTCGCACCGGCTCATTGCTCAGCAACGGCGCTTCGAGGCGCAACTCGTTTTTAATCTTGGGAGAGATCTGAAAGCGCCGCCATTGCTGCCGATACTCGGCCTTGTTGATGAGACCGAAGAACTGGAAATTATCGCGAAAATCGGGCTGTTCCTCGTTCTGATGCCAGATGTCGTATTTGATCTTATTGATCAATTTGAGGTTGGACGTGCCGGTATAGTCAAAACCGATAAAGGCGGAATTTATCCAGGTGTCGGGTGCCGCCAGCAGGTCTGGCAAGCGCTGCAAATTGGCATCGGTGCCCACCGGCTGCACCCACTGGACGAGATCGTCGGGGATGTTGTCCTTGACCATCTTAAACATGTCGAAGACCCGCAGCCGGCCCATCCCAGCCATGTCCCGCTCCCAGGTGAACATGGCGTAGCTGCTGTTTTCTTCCCGATCGGCGGAGAGCATGCGCTCCTGCTTGCGGCCCACGGTCAGCCGCATGCCGGGCATGAAATGCACGCCCACATAGGCATTGCCGCCGCGGCGGTCGCGGTCGTAGGGAAAGTCGGGCTCTTCGTCGTTTTCAAAACGATCGATCCAGAAATTGTTGTTCATGTCCACCCCAAAGAGAAACTCGGGGCGATCGGCGCTGTAGCGCAGGAAAGGTTCTTCGTAATCGGGAATAAAATTGGGCCTGAACTGGCTGTCGTTCTGGTTGAAATCGGAGATGAAATCGTTGTTCTCATCCCAGCCCGGAAAAATCTCCCTATCCGGCCCCCCCTGGTTCACACGCTGCCAATCGGGAGTGCGGTCCTGGTCGTCGTTGTCGTCGACAAATTCGTAAAAAAACCGGCTTTCGTTGGTATAGTCGATGTCCCCATTGGCTTCGGTGAGCAAGCTGGTGGTGCTGTAGTCGTAATCCATGCTATATGCTTCGCCGAAGAGGAAAAAGGGATAGCTGCGCCGCGACAGATTGACCATCCAGGCATTGGCCTGGTCGGAATCGGTGCGGTGTTTGGTAAATTGGCGATTGGGATATTTGCGAAAGCGCCGGCTGCGGTCGAACTCGGCGTAGAGGTCAAAGCCCATCAGGTCGTTGACTTCGAGGGTGCCGCCGATGATATCGTTGCCCGTGGGCAAACCGTAATCAAAACGCTCCAATCGCAAATTGGAACCGTCCTGCACGTTTCCCGCCGCCCGCGTCTGGGTCAGGAAGACCGGCTGGCGCTCGGGCAGGTTGGTCTGGCGGTCCGACCCCACCTCGATATGGTAGTCGTTGGCCACGGCCAATTCAAAGGTGACCTTGCGTATGGTGGACAGGTCCGGGCCGTTGTAGGTGCGATTTTCGCTGGTGAAATCATAGGTCAAAACGATCTGCTCGCTGCCGTCGGCGGCCAGAAAGCCGCGCCGACGAAAACCCCCGTCGATAATGGCGCTAAAGCCGTTTTCGCTGCCCCGCCAGGTCGTTTTCTCGATTTCGATGCGGTCCTCGCCCTCTTCTGTGACGACCACAATCTCGGTTTCGGCTTCGATGACAATATCGTGGGAGAACAGCGCTGCGCCGCCGACGCGGTCGGCGGGTGAATCGTCGCTCAAGCGGACGAAGATCTGGCTTATGGGTTCGAGATTCTGCCCCACGGTCAAAGATCCGCTGATGGGATCGCCCTCGAGGCTTTCCACCAGCGTCTGCGAGTGGTGGGCGTTGACATAGGTGCCTCCGACCTTGACAAAATCGCCAATCTGGCTCGTCGCCCTAAAGCCGAAGAGGTTTGTGCTGTTGGTCGCTTCCACCGTCACCGTGCCGCTGCGTCCCGGCGAACTGATGCGCGACAACAACACGGTGGCGGCGTATTTGTCGGACTGGAGATCCATCTGCACTCCGTCAAAATTCGGCTTGGAAAAGGTCATGGGCGTCAGCGTCGTGCGAATCTGCTCGCCAATGGTCAAAGCCATGTGGTATTGCCCCCTTCGGTCCGAGGAAATGACCAGCCGGTTGAACCACGATCCAAAGCGCGGGTCTTTAAAAACGGCGCTGCCAAACTGCTGCGGCTGCTGCTGGCGCCAGTCGTAGATGAGCCACCCCTTGGAGATAAAAGACCCGTACAGATCGTAGAAATAATCCCCCTCCAAGTCGGAATTCACATAGCGCTGGTAGTTATCCCTGGCATAGTTGGTGTATTCCCATTGCTGCCACTGGTAGAGCAGGAAGAGTTCCTGCGGCACGTACCAGCGCCGCACTGCCGGATCCAGCGCGTCAAAAAGCACGCCCGAGCCCACCGGCTCGTACGAGACTTCGCCGCCGCGCTCCATGCCCAACCTGTGGCCGTAATCAATTCGTTGGGCTTCGACTGCGTCGGGCAGCGCTGCAATACTCAGTAGCACTGCGACTGCCGCGCTTGCCAGAACAAGCTGCCGGCCCACACATACACTCCATCTGGTCATATATCCCCCCCTGTTGAAGATATTAACCTGGTGTTGCTAATAGGCGATTGCGATAGTACTGCTGCGGCTCTCTGTGCCGCTGTCCGTTTCCACTTCCACTTGCAAAATATAAAGCCCCGGCGGCAGCGTTTCACCCCGGCCATTCTGGCCGTTCCACGGCACCAGATGGCGCCCGCTCTGGTTGCTCTCCACCGGCAATTCCACCACTTGTCTTCCGGCCAGATCGTAGATCTTCAAAGAGACCGGCACATCGCTGATCAAATTCAGCAGATCGTAGCTGACCGTCGTCTGGTCGTTGACCCCGTCGCCGTTGGGTGTAAAAGGATTGGGCGCGACCGCCACCCGATGCACCACCGCCCGGCGCTCCAGCGGTACGCGCACGCTCAGATCGTCACCGAGAAAAGCTGCGCCCGCATCTCCTTCTTCGACTTCCTGAGGCAAATCGTCCCCCTCGCTGTCGAGCAGGCGACCGCTGAAAACCGTTTCGTAACGCAAAATCGCAGAGTCGAAAACCAGGCGCAGATCGTGACTGCCGCTCTGGCGCGGAAAGGTCACGGTAAGGCCTGTGGCGTGCGGCTCCGCGGTAAAATCACTCACTTCCTGGTCGTCCAAGTGCAGCGACCGCACCGTGCGCACCGGCACCGAGCTGTCGATTTCCAGGCGGTCGAAACTGCCAGCGTCTTCCACCCGCACGAGATAGGTAAAGGTCGTATCCACGCCAACCGGAACGTCCTGGGGCCATATCTCGCCGACGATGGACTCGGCCACCGGATCGGAAAACTCAAAAGCCAGCGAATCCACCCCAGTGCCGTCTGCTAGACCGTCGCTTTCAAAGTCCAGGCGGAACTGGAAATACCGCCGCGGCGCCGGCGACAAAATCGGCGTATCGCTGCTCTCGTAAGGCGCCGACCATGGACTCCAGGCGTCTGGATTACTGGTGGGAGACGCGCTGCTACCGCTGCGCGTGCGAATGAAAAAACGGGATTTTCCGGAGCGCCCCACCGCCTCGGAAGCCCAGCTCAATTGGCCCCAGAGTGAGGGTCGATTAAAGTCGAAAACCTGGGACAGGTAATCCGCTTCGGGTACAAAACCCTGACCGAAGACTTCTATTTCATCGATTTCCCAATTGGACCTGTCGGTGGCCTGCAAGAGCAGATAGCGCACATAGCGCAGGGGAAACTGCACATTTACGGTATCCTGGCTGTTGCCGGTCTGCTGGTCTACCTGGGTAAAGAGATTTTTGGTCGGCAACCCGTCAATAGATTCGGCGACTTCCTCGGCCCCAAAAATGCCATCATTAATAAAGAGCGCATAACCCCTCATAAAGTCATCCGGAAAGGATGTGCGCGGAAAGAAACGCACCAGGTTGACCCCAAAGCGGGCGCCCAAGTCAAAAATCACCAGAATGCCCGAGGCGTTTATATTCTTGACCTCAAAAGCCGTCTGACGATCTCCATCCACCATGCTCTCCAGGGACGTCTCCAGGGTCTCTCTGTCGACCCGCAAGACGGCCAGGGCGTTGGGCGAGGTGATGCTGCCGCCGCGCTCTAGAGTACCCCGGGCGATATTGGTGGTAGTATCCACAAAGCTGGGCAAAATCCAGCCGGGACGGCTGGTGAAATCGATGATCGGTGCCGCCTCGGCGCTCTCCTGCCAACTGTTCCCGCCGGCGCTGCCGCCGATCACCCGAATCTCTGCGGCCTGTGCCGCCGCCGCCAGTGCCAGCCAGAGCAGCGCCAGCAATGGCCGATGAATCTGCGCCATTGAGCAACCCCTTCTAATCTGCACCTTCCTGCCCCTTTCGGTCGCAAACTACCACAAAATACAAAAAATGCCGCCATGCCAGAACGAATCCTCGGCATGGCGGCATGGCATTCACACGCAGCCGAACCTCCTACTGCGCAGTCTTATTACTCGGCGAAGGTCGCCTTGATATGGCCCCAACTCTGTTCCTCCACTGCCGTGGCGCGATTCTGGCTGCCCCAGTCGATGTCGGGATCGATCGGCGTCAGCAGAAAGTCGCTGAGGAAATCGGCGTGGTGGCAGCTGTCGGTGGCGCCGCTCAAAGTCCAATAGCCATCGTAGAAGCCCCCGTCATCCGAATCCAGCACCGTGAAGTTAAAACCCATAATCTCGCCTTCGGTGAGAATATGCTGGACGCTGCCCGGTACGTCGGTCCAGCGCAGATCGTTCCACGGGGTATACATGTACTCGGCAAAGAAATTGCCGGGCTCACCCGGATCGCTGGTGCAGGTAAAGGCCGCATCGCCAAACGGCGGCAGGGCGTGCTCATACGTCTTGTGCCAGGCGTAGCGCCCATTGGGACGCAAGCCGTAGCCCTGAGCCTGCTGGCCGTGCAGAATGTCTTTTTCTTCCTGCGAGAGTCCTTCGTCTTTCCAAGAATTGAACTGACCGCCGCTGTGGTCGCCGTCGATCTGAATCTCTAGGAAATCCCGGGCATTGGCCGAGCAGCCACTGCCTTTGGCGTTGTCCCAGCTGTGATCGCCGACCCACACGGCATCGTCGAAGCGGTCTTCCATGATGTAGACCTTGTTGGTCTCCGGGCTCCAACCTACGTATGCGCGCAGGGCCAGGTCTGAGGCATCGCGCTCAGTGCCCAATCCGGTCACCGTCTCGGTCAGATCCTCGTGAGTGATCAGATAAGCATCCGTAACTACATCCCAATCGGAGAGGTTACTATCGATAATGGGAGTCTGTCCGGGGGGAAATTGAACGGCCGCCCGCACAAGGCCTTCGGGCAAATGCGCCCAACAGGTAGTGGAGATCAAGAGCGCTCCAGCAATCAGTGCTAACTTTTTCATAATTTCAAAACTCCAAAGATTGAGGTCAATGCAATACGGTCTGGACTCAGCCCAGCCCTAACTGATTTAAAATGCGAGAAACTGGGGCACCTCCTTTCTACCATAAGATATTGATTTCTACCATAAGATATTGAATTGTCTTAACTTAAGAGGTTCTACATAGGGATTCCCATCCCCTGATATCTCAGTATCTCATCAATAATCTCCATGGATAATTCTGAGTTATGATAAGAAATTGACTTCATATAAGTCAAGATTTTTTTTTAACGTCATTTTCATTATGCTGTAAAACAAAGGCTTGCCTACTCTTCCACCCGCGTTTCTTTTGCGCTTTTACCGGCCGCAAATTCCCGGCCCCATTTCTCGATATTTTCTTCGAAGTAGCGCACCTCATCTGCGTTGGCGACGCGCAGATCTCTCAACCAGCGCCCAAACAATTCGCTCTCGCGCTCTTTGCGGATATTGGCTATCATCTGCCGCTCGCGCTCTTCAAAGGGTCGCGCTTTTGATTCTCGCCGGCTGAGAATTTTGGCAACAGAATAGGAAGGCCCAACCTGCAGCGGGCCGATGAGCGAACCAACCTCGCCCTCCATGGCCGCTGTAACCAGTGCCCCAAAGCGCGCCGTCTCGTACCAGTAGAGGTGGTGGTGTCCCTCTGTTTCATTGCTTCCCGGCCGCAGGCTGCGGGTAGCGGCCAACTGCCGCATGATGTACTCTTCGGCCAGATCTTTTGGACTTTCGGACCTGGCAACTTCCTCCAAAAACGTCTCCACTCCGTCCCGTTCGTCCAGCCGCCGCTGCAGCCATTCCAAAACCGCTAGATCATTGACCGTCTCGCGCAACGCCTGCACTTCCCCACCCAGGTCCGGCCCAGCCTCCCGTTGCTGCCCCATCCTAGCGAGC
>CAXGRO010000176.1:0-9853 GCA_964012055.1 uncultured bacterium | reverse complement strand
CTCTTACTCAAAAGACGCGCGAAGAACGCGCAATTTTAAGACGGCTTCTAAGAATATAATCACATATTTACAATCTATTAAATCCCCTAAAGCGGTTTAGCTACAAGTAGGAGGAGAAGGTGAAATTTACGCAAGTTGAATGGCACGATTGTCTGGCGTCGACCAATTCGTTCCTTCTGGATCGGGTGGGAGAGGGGGATGTGTTTGAGACGGGGTATGTGGTGGCAGTGCGGGACCAGACGGCCGGGCGAGGCCGCTACGAGAGGAAGTGGGTAACACCGGCGGGAAAGGCCCTGACATTCTCTTTTTTATTAGCCACCAGTGCCCCACCTAAAAAAATGGTTTCGCTGCCCTTGGCGACGGCTTTAGGGGTAGCCGAAGCGTTAGAACAATACGGCATCCAGGCGCAGACGAAGTGGCCCAACGATGTAGTGGTTAAAAAAAGGAAAATCTGCGGCATACTGGCGGAGCGCGCCAACACATCCTCTTCGGGGACGTCTTTTGTTGTAGTGGGAATAGGCATTAATGTGAACACCGACGCTGCAGAACTGGCGTCTATTGATCGCCTGGCGACTTCGATGCTGGTAGAAACGGGAGGAGAGCATTGCATCGAAGACGTGCTGGATCAAGTGTTGGCGTCTCTCAGCATATGGCTCAATAAATGGGAAGAAGGCGGATTTTCCGCTTTAGCAGAAACGTGGGGCGAGCGCTGTATCGGCATAGGGCAGCGGGTTCGAGTTGGCGAAAATGAGGAGATAGAGGAGGGCACACTCAATGGCTTCGGTCCATTGGGTCAATTGCTATTACGTCGTGATGACGGTGTGACGAGTGAGATATGGGCTGGAGATGTGAGTTGGTGAGAATGAGCGAGGGACCGCCGTTTGGGGGGACCTCTCCCTCAGCGATCATTTATCTAGAACTAACTACTCTTCAACGCGCCAAAAGCCGCAAAATATGAATTTTTGTGCAAAAGTTCCACCCGCTCAAAACCCACCTGGCGCAATAAATCCAATTGGTAGGTAACCGGCCTGGGCGAATCCTCCTCGTCGATGTAAGTGGACACTTTTTCCCGGTATTCGTCGCCGCCCACTGAGTGCAGGTAATCGCCGTAGCGTGCCCACATCATAGCGTGAATCGAATCTACTTCGTGCGATACGAGATCGGTGATCCAGACGCTGCCGCCGGGGGGCGTCAACTGGTAGATCTTGCCAAAAGCCGCTTCCCAATCGGCCTCGTGGCGCAAGTGGTGCAAAACGGCCGCGGCCAGAATGACGTCGTAGCTTTGTTGGGGAAGGGGGGCGGTGCGAAAGTCGTCGTGGAAAATTCCTATTTTGCCGGTGCTGATCGCGGCGATGCGCTCGCGGGCTTTTTCGAGCATGGGCAGGCTCAGGTCGACCAGGTTGCAGTCCAGAGGGGCTATAGATTGCAGCAGTTTGAGGGTGTTGTTGCCGGCGCCGCAGCCAATGTCGAGCACCCGGCGAATGCGGGGGGTGGAGGCGAGGGCGGCCCGGGTGATTAGCTTCATTGACAGGGGCGCGTCTATGGTTGCGGTTTGGCCGGTGCCGAGGTTGGAAAAGCGCTCGACGTTTACGTCGAAGCGGCGGCGTATTGCTTCCGTTGACGATTTGTGCTCGAGGGGGGTTGTGGCCATGCGGTCTAGACGCTACCTGGGGGCTAAGTGCCAAGCCGGAAAAATGCTGTTGGGTTTATGGCGCGCCGAAGTCGCGGCATCGTTCTAAGAGAGAGTAACCAGTACGTCGCCGGCGGCCACCTGGTCGCCGGCGCTGATGTTGATGGCGCTGATGGTGCCGGTAGCGGGGGCGTTTATGGGCATTTCCATTTTCATAGCTTCCAGCACCAAAATGGCGCCGCCTTCTTCAATCTGGTCGCCGACGTTGGCCAGCAAGCGGATGACCTTGCCTGGCATTTCGCTGGTTACCGGGGTGCCGGCTGCAGCGCTTGGCGCTGGGGTTGCGGGTTGTGCAGGTGGGGCGGCCTGTGTGGCCTGTGCGGGTTGTGCCGGCGGCGCCGGGGCGGCGCCCTGACTCAGATCTACCTGGTAAGTTTTGCCGTCGACGGTGGCTACGTTGCCGTCCACCGTTAGGGTGTGAGGGGTGCCGTTGACCATCACCGTATAAGTGGCCGGTCCCGCCGAGGGGGCGGGCTGCGCCGGTTGGCTGGGGCGGGCCGCCGGGTTGGTGGGCGGGGGGGAGAGCGCGGCGCCGTCGAGTTTGCGCACGCCAATTTCTCCCTCGCCCTTGAGAAAGGCGACACCCTTGTCCTGGCAGGTGGCGACAATGAAAATATTTTCGTCCGTTTGCTCCAGGCCTTCGCTCTGCAAGGTGGCGCGCGCGGCCTCCATGCCTTTTTCGGGATTTTCGTCGTTGAGTTCGAGGGGAGAGCGCGTCGTGGGCAGCATGTCGAGTTGGGCGGAGGCCAATGCGACCACTTCGGGATCGGGTTCCACCGGGGTTTTACCAAAATAACCCAGCACCATGCGACCGTAGTCGGCGGCGATGCGCTTCCAGGGGCCAAAGATGACGTTGTTGAAGGCCTGTTGAAAATAGAATTGTGAAACCGGAGTTACCGACGTGCCGTAGCCGCCGCGCTCCACCACCTCTCCCATGTTGCGGATAATTTCGGGGTAGCGGTCCATAATGTTGTTGTCGCGCAACATCTGGGTGTTGGCGGTGAGGGCGCCACCGGGCATGGGACTCCAGGGGATCAGCGGTTCCACGGCCAGGGCTTCGGGCGGCAGAAAGTAGTCGGCCATGCACTCTTTGAAGACTTCTTCAGCCTGGCGCACCTTGTCGATGTCGACGTCCAGTTCGTAGTCGGTGCCGCGCAGGGCGTGCCACATGACCAGGACGTCGGTCTGGCAGGTGCCGCCGGAACAGGGCGCCAGCGACAGGTCTATGGCGTCGGCCCCGGCCTCCAGGGCGGCGATGTTGGCGGCCACGCCAATGCCGGTGGTTTCGTGGGTGTGGAAGTGGATAAAGGTGTCTTCGGGCAGCATGCGGCGGGCGCGGTGGATGATTTCGTAGACGTTGGTGGGCACGGCCGTGCCCGAGGCGTCTTTAAAACAGACCGAATCAAAGGGGATGCCGGCCTCCAGAATTTTGCGCAAGGTATTTTCGTAAAAATCGGGGTCGTGGGCGCCGCTGCAGCCGGGCGGCAGTTCCATCATGGTGACGCAGACCTGGTGTTTGAGGCCGGCGGCGGCAATGCATTTGCCGCTGTGGATCAGGTTGTCCACATCGTTGAGGGCGTCAAAGTTGCGGATGGTGGTGATGCCGTGTTTTTTGAACAGTTCGGCGTGCAGGTTGACGATGTCGCTGGGCTGTGAGTCGAGACCCACCACGTTGACGCCGCGCGACAGCGTTTGCAGTTCGGCGTTGGGGCCGGCGGTGGCGCGGAAGGCGTCCATCATGGCAAAGGCGTCTTCGTTGCAGTAAAAGTAAAGCGATTGGAAACGCGCGCCGCCGCCGGCCTCAAAGTAGTCTATGCCGGCGTCGCGCGCCGCTTCCAAAGCGGGCAAGAAATCCTGGGTGAAGACGCGGGCGCCGTAGACCGACTGGAAGCCGTCGCGGAAGGCAGTGCACATGAAGCGGACTTTTTTACTCAAAGTGGGATCCTCCGCGTTATTTCACCATTACCGACCACAGCACTCCGGCGCCTATGGCCGAACCAATGACGCCGGCAACGTTGGGCGCCATGGCGTGCATGAGCAGATAATTTTGAGGGTCTTCATTGTGGCCCACCATCTGTACTACGCGGGCCGAGTCGGGCACGGCGGACACGCCGGCGGCGCCGATGAGTGGGTTGATCTTTTGTTTGAGGAAGAGGTTCATAAATTTGGCAAAGAGCACGCCGCCGGCCGTAGCTATGGCAAAGGAAAGGGCGCCCAGGCCAAAGATGAGCAGGGATTGGGGTGTGAGAAAGGTCTGCGCCTGGGTGGAGGCGCCCACGCAAAACCCCAGTAGAATGGTGACGATGTCGATGAGGCCGTTGGCGGCGGTGTTGGCCAGGCGGTCGGTGACGCCGCTTTCTTTGAGTAGATTGCCAAAAAACAGCATGCCCAGCAGGGCGATGGAGCCGGGGGCGATGAGGGCGGCAATGAGGAAGGCAATTACCGGGAAGAAGATTTTTTCGCGCTGCGACACCTGGCGCGGCGCCGGCATGCGGATGAGACGCTCGCTGCGCGTGGTCAAAAGCTTCATGATCGGCGGCTGGATGAGCGGCACTAGGGCCATGTAGGAATAAGCGGCAATGGCAATGGCGCCCAGGAGGTGGGGCGCCAGCTTGGCCGAGAGGAAAATGGCGGTGGGCCCGTCGGCGCCGCCGATGATGCCGATGGCGCCCGATTCTTCGGGGGTGAAGCCCAGATAGAGCGCCCCGATTACGGTGAGAAAGATGCCCACTTGGGCGGCGGCGCCCAGGAGTACCAGCCTGGGGTTGGAGAGCATGGTGGAAAAATCGGTCATCGCCCCTATGCCCAAGAAGATGAGCGGGGGGAAAATGCCCTGGCTGACGCCAAAATATAGATAGTAGAGTACGCTGCCCGGGTCGTAGACGCCCAGGGCCATGCTGGCGATGGAGGGGATATTGCCGACGATCACGCCAAAGCCGATGGGCAAGAGCAGCAGGGGCTCGTAGTCTTTGACTATAGCCAAACTGACAAAAATAATACCCACGATAATCATAATGCCATTACCCCAGGTCATGTTGGCAAAACCCGTCGTGCCGAGAAAATCAAATAGAATATGCATGGGTGATGACTTATTTGTGCCGGCGAGTGTGGAGAACGTAACCGATGGCGGCCACAATGGCGGCATCGTCGGTCTGCGGCGCGGTGGCTGCGGGTTTTGCGGCAGATGCGGCGGCCGGACTGTGGGGGTGGTGGGCAGTAGGTAGGATGCCTGCCAGACATTGCAATACCTTGGGCAACAAGGCAATGGCCACACTAATGAGCGTTAGAGCCGTAAAGACGATAGCCATACCGGTGATAGACAAGCCAATGCCCTGGAAGTCAATGACGTTTTGCCAATCAAAGCTAAATGTGCGCAAAATGAAGTCCTCGTGCGATCGTAAATGGGCCTATAAAATAAGATTAAAACGCCAGTTTTACAATGGGTTTACGCCGATATAGGCAGAACGTATTATAGTGCTGTTCGTCGATTGCTGATAGGGGGAACATTGTTTATTATGTCTACTATATTTGGAATGGATGTTTCGGTCAATGGACAGGTGATGCCGCAGTGGTAGAGGACGAGGGACGCAATGGAACGAGCCAGGGCCTTTGCACCGGGAAATATATCCTGCGTGTTTAAGGTGATTCCCCACCAGGAACCCGAAAAGATGCACTCGCTGGGCATGGGACTTACAGTGCGCGAAGGCGTTGAGGTGGAGGTGGGGCACGCCGCTGATACCAGCGTATCGTTTAACGGCGAGGAAATAAAATTTCCCACAGTTATTTCGGCGGTGCAGAAGTTGACGGGCGAGGGATTGCGCCTAGCGATCACTTCTCCATTGCCGCTCAGTTGCGGTTTTGGTCTGAGCGGCGCTTCGTCGCTGGCGGCGGCCTATGCGGTGAACGCGCTGATGGATATGGGCAAAGGAGAAGAGGAGTTGGCGATGATCGCCCACGTGGCCGAGGTGGAAAACCTCACCGGCTTGGGGGACGTATGCGCCCAGTATCACGGCGGCTGTCTGGTCAAAATACAGGAGGGGTTCCCCCTGGCCGCCGAGCGTTTGGCGGTGCGCGAACGGGCGATCTATTATCGCTATTTCAGTCCCATTTTAACCAGCGAGGTCATTGGCAACGCGGCGCAGCGGGCACGCATCAATGCGGCGGCGGATGCGGCGTTAGAGGGGCTGGAACAGTTTGTGGGGTTGGATGAAGTAGACTTTGAGCAGTGCATCGGGCTGTCCAAAGAATTTGCGGTGAACAGCGGCCTGTTGCAGGACCGGCAGGTACAGGAAGTAATCGACGCCATCGAAGCAGAGGGCGGGGCCGTGTCTATGATTATGCTGGGCAACGCCGTGTTCAGCACGCGGCCTTTTGCCGGCGCCCAGGAGACGGTCCTCACTCAGCATAAAGTGAGAGTTTTATAAATGAGCGATGTGCCCCACAGTCATCCCCGCTATACTTCGCTGCGCTTGCGCGATGCTATTGTCGCCGGGGTCGATAAGGGCATTACTTCGGTGCACGGCCTCATCGCCCACGGTCGCGGCGAGGCGTTCGACTACCTCATCGGCGAGCGCACTCGCCCGTTCGCCCGCAAAGCGGCGCGCGCCGCCGCCGCCATGCTGCTGCTGGCAGAACGCCCGGTCATTTCGGTCAACGGCAATGCGGCGGCCCTGGTGCCAAAAGAAATGGTGGAGTTGGGCCGGGCATTGGGCGCGCCGCTGGAAGTGAATATTTTCCACGCTTCCAAAACGCGGGAGCGCAAAATGCGGAAACATCTGCTGGAGAGCGGTGCAGCGGAGATCTTGATGCCTTCGGATAAAACGGAACTGTCGTTTATCGATTCGCCGCGACGTTTTGTACATTCCGAGGGCATTTTTATAGCGGATGCAGTGTTCGTGCCATTGGAAGACGGCGACCGCTGCGAGGCGCTGCGCAAGATGGGCAAGAGGGTTATTGTGGTTGACTTAAACCCGCTTTCGCGCACGGCACGCAAGGCGAGTGCGGCCATTGTCGACAATGTGGTGCGGGCCGTGCCTTTATTGATCGAAGAAGTCGGCAAGAGTAAAAAAAAATCTGTCCAGGCATTGCAGTGCCTGGTGAACGCCTACGACCACCGCCAGGTATTGCGCACCGCCGAACAGTGCGTGCGCCAGAAAGGCCGGGCATGAGCGAACATCTATTTGCGGGATTGGATGGGGCGGCGCGCTTGGCCAAGCCGCGATCTCGGGGGTTGACTATGATCGTGGACTGGGGCATGGGGCCACACGCCCAGGAGGATCTCTTGCTCACCGGGGCCGAGTTCTGCGACTTTGCCAAGGTCGCGGTGGGGGTCTCGCGGTTGTTGAGCAACGAGGTGCTCAAAGACAAAATTTTGCGTTATCGGCAGCACCAGGTAGAGGCCTTTACTGGCGGCCAATTTCTCGAATACGCCGAGATCAACGGCCGCGCCGAAGGCTATTTTACCGCAGTGGCGGAGGCCGGTTACCAGTGGGTCGAAGTGTCGGACAATCTGGCGCCGGTGGAACTGGCGTGGAAGGAAGAGATGATCCGCCGGGCGACGCGGGAATTCGGCTTGTGCGTGTTGGGCGAAGTGGGCAAGAAGGAGGGGTTGGAGAGCGGCGTGCCGATGGCGGACGATGCCCGGGCTTGTCTGGCGGCGGGGGCGCAGATCATCTTGTTGGAAGCGGCCGAATTGATCGACGCGGCGACGGCCGCGGAAGTGGAGGCGGTGGTGGAGGCGGTTGGCGTCGACAAGGTGATGTTCGAACTGCCGGGGCCGTGGATTGCCGGGGTACACCAGCACCAAATTCACGGGATGAGAGTGGAATTAATTGGCAAATACGGCGGCGAAGTAAATATTGGCAATGTGGCGGCCACCGACCTGGTGGCATTGGAGGCGTACCGGCGCGGCCTGGGGGTGAACGCCGGCGGCAGCGAGGACTGATCATGCCGTTTGAATTTGAACGTTTGGAGATTCCCGATATAACCCTCATTAAACCCAGGCGTTTTGGCGACGACCGCGGTTTTTTTATGGAGACTTACAAGCGCTCCGACTTTGCCGCCCAGGGCATTGAGGGAAATTTCGTGCAGGGCAATTTTTCGCGTTCCAAGCGCGGCGTATTGCGCGGCCTGCACTACCAAAAAGCACCGCGGGCCCAGGGTAAACTGGTGGGGGTGCTGCGCGGCGAAGTGCTGGACGTGGCGGTGGACATTCGCCGCGGTTCGCCCACCTACGGCCGCTGGGTGTGCGAAAAACTGTCGGATGAAAATGGCCACATGCTCTACGTGCCGCCTGGTTTTGCCCACGGCTTTTGCGTCTTGAGCGCCGAGGTCGATTTTAACTATATGGTGACGGCCGAATACGCCCCCGAGTTAGACCGCGGCATCATTTGGAACGACCCCACTATAGGCGTCGAGTGGCCGGTGGATGAGCCGCTGCTCACCGACAAGGACGCCCAGTGGCCGCTTTTGCAAGAGGCCGACAGCAACTTTGTTTACGAATAATTTGGACCGCGATGAAATTACCAGAGTATGACGACGTGCTGCGGGCGCGCGATTTTATAGCGCCCTATTTGCCGCCCACGCCGCTGGTGCACAGCTGGCCGCTGTCGCAATTGCTGGGCTGCGAATACCACCTCAAGTGCGAGAATTTTCAGCCTGTTGGCGCCTTTAAAGTGCGCGGCGGGGTGAATCTGGTGGGCAATTTGGATGCGGCGGCCCAAAGCGCGGGCGTGATCAGCGCCAGCACCGGCAACCACGGCCAGTCCATCGCCTTCGCGGGGCGCCTTTTTAAGGTACCCGTCATCATCTACGGACCGGCGCACAACGCCAACCCGCTCAAAAATGAGGTCATGCGCCAGTTGGGCGCCGACGTGCGCCAGCACGGCCGCGATTTTGACGAGGCGCGTCTAGAGGTGGAGCGCGTCGCCCGCCAGGAGGGCTACCGCTACGTGCACTCGGCCAACGAAAGTATGCTCATTGCCGGGGTGGGCACCATGGGGTTGGAGATTTTTGAGGCGCTGCCCCAGGTCGACGCCATCGTGGTACCGGTGGGCGCCGGCAGCGGGGTTTGCGGCAACGCGCTGGTGGCGCGCCAGCTCAAGCCCGAGGTGGAAATAATCGGGGTGCAATCTGCCCAAGCGCCCGCCTGCTGGACCGCCTGGAAGGAGCGTCGGCTCGACGTGGAGGCGGAGTCGCAGACGCGGCAGGAAGGTTTGGCAACTCGCGTGCCCTTTGAGATGACCTTGAGCCTGATGTGGGATCTGCTCGACGACTTTATTTTGGTCGGCGACGAGGAAATTGACGAGGCCGTGCGGCTTTTGGCGCGCCACGCCCACGTGGTGGCCGAAGGCGCCGGGGCGGCAGCGCTGGCCGGGGCGGTAAAACTGCGCCAGCGCTTGCAGGGGAAAAACGTGGTGAGCATTGTCAGCGGCGGCAATATTCCGCTGCCGCGCTACGCGGCGGTGTTGAGTGAGGGCGGCTGAATTTTAGTGCGGTTGCAGGCAGTGGTCGACCAATTCGCGAATTTCGTCGACCATTGCGCGGCCCAGTTCTTGTTTTATCTGGTCGACGTCTTCGGCTCGCATCCCCAGGTTTTGCAGGACGGCCGCTTCAAATGCACTGGGCTCGTCGGGCAGGTAGCCCACCCCCAGTTGCAGAGGTTATCCGCTAGGTTTAGCAGGCAGGTCAGGGGCGCAGGGCGCTTGCCCGGGCTGTTGTGTTTGCCCACGGCCTCGACTAAGTCTTCCCCCACTCGCGCTTTGAGCAAGAGGATCTGCCCCAGGTACTCTTGATTGGCCACGTCGTCTAATTGGCGCTCGGCGTCGCGGAAGGACGAGCTGGATTTGGCCATTTCTTGCAGTATTTCTTCAAAGTGATTCCAAAAAAACAGTCCCAGGGTCAATTTGCCAATATCGTGCAGCAGGGCGGCGATCCAGTAGTCGTTAAAGCTGATCTCTTTTTTGAGGGGGATCAGTTTTTGGGTGACCAGGCGGTCGGCGATGAGGGCGACGCCGAGCGAGTGTTCCCAAAAGCGGCGTATGTCGAACTGGCTCTCCTGCGGTTTGACCAGGCTGTTCATCAGTTTGATCTGCTGGGCGATGATCCCCATTTTTTCAGCCCAAGCGCACGACGGCGTCCTGCAGGGTCCACTCGCCCTTGTGG
>CAXGRO010000175.1:0-9882 GCA_964012055.1 uncultured bacterium | reverse complement strand
GAGCCCCTGAGCCCGTATTTTGGATATTTACCACCGCATCCGACGATACGGCGAAGCCTAGAAAAGCCAATACAGCGAAGAATGTTAATTTAAAACGAAGCATGAGATGTTGCCTCCTTACCCAGTTAAAATCGGGGAAGTGGTTTTGACTACTGTCTATAAAGACGCACAATTATTGGCAAAGATAGCATTTTTTTTATGCTTCTTCATTTTTCATAGGTATTAAACCAGCCCCCCCTAATCCCGGTCCTATTTCGGCTGTATTTGACAGATCTTTATTACCCTCTAAATTATCGAAGTCAATTAAATTCCATAAAGTTAACCCTATGAAATGAAAGAGGTTTTACGGTGCCCCAGATCAAAGCGACCAACATTGTTTGGCACGAAGGTCATGTCGACCGCCAGCAAAGGCAAAATTTGTTAAACCAGCATGGAGTCCTCGTCTGGCTCACTGGCCTTCCCTCATCGGGAAAGAGTACTATAGCCTTCACAGTTGAACATGCGCTAGTTGACCGCGGCCATATGGCTTATGTACTTGATGGTGACAACATACGCCACGGACTCAATAAAAACCTCGGTTTTTCTGCCGAAGATCGCGCCGAAAATATCCGCCGCATCGGCGAAGTAGGAAAACTCTTTGCCGATGCCGGACTCATTACACTAAGCAGCTTTGTCAGCCCATATAAAGCAGATCGCGACGCAGTGCGAGAGCTAATGGACGAGGGAGATTTTGTTGAGATTTTCATCGATACGCCGGTAGAAATTTGCGAAGAACGAGATCCCAAAGGACTGTATAAAAAGGCTCGCGCAGGTGAAATCCCCAATTTTACTGGCGTATCAGACCCTTACGAAGCACCCGAAAACCCCGAACTCGCTATCGAGACAGGCGCCTGCACACCTCAAGAGGCAGCCCAGCAAATCATCTCTTTCTTGGAAGAGCACAATAAAATTCCCCCGCTTAAAAGGTAATTGATATTCACCAAAATCAAGGCGTTAGACTCAGCTTTCATTTCTGGGTACATAAAAGGAATACCCCATTCTTAAAAAGCCTATCCTGTATGGACTCAGCTTAGGATTAACAATCCTATTTCTATATTGGGCTCTCAAAGGAATCGAAATAGATTCTCTCTGGGGTTCGATGCAACGCGTTTCACTTCCCTGGGCCGGCGTCATGATCTTAACCACAGTTGTAACGGTAGTCTTGCGCGGCTGGCGTTGGGTTGTGCTCATGCGCCCCTTTGCCCCACAGGTAAAAACCTCGGACGCCAGTATGGCGCTAATGATATGTTACGCCGCAAATTTTTTTATACCTCGCTCTGGAGAAGCACTAAGAGCTCTCAGCCTAAAATGGAAACGGGGAATTGCCATTTCCCCCGTACTTGCAACTGTTGTAGTCGAGCGAATATTAGACTTGGTTTGGCTGATCATCTTTATGGGCATAGCCCTACTCATAGCACGCGACCGCATCAATGATAGTTTTCCCGAAGTTGAGCCCTATTCACTAGCAGCTTTAGCCGGTTGTGCCGTTGCCCTAACCTGCCTCTTGTTAATATCGGTTTTTAAAGACCAAGCCATACATTTTGCAGATAAACTATTATCCCCTCTCTCAACAAAGCTAAGTGCCACCGTTACACGCCATCTCGCCACATTTATTCAAGGCCTAGGGGCACTGCGCAATCCGTCCGCCTATTTTGAAATTGTCGTCAGTTCGTCTCTTTTAAACCTTGGCTATATCATGATCATTTACGCCGGTTTCATATGCTTTGGGCTCACCAATTCTGCTGGCTTGGGCATCAGTGCGGCCCTGGTAGTCATGGCCATCTCGTCTATCGGCGTCATAATACCTGCAGCGGGGGCAATTGGCACATACCATTATTTTTTTAAAGAATCTCTCCATCTTTTATATCTAATCCCCGAAATAGAAGCGCTGGCATGCGCTACTGTCGTCCATGCTTTTTCCAACTCCACCTACTTTATTTTTGGTTTGCCCGCATTGATTATGCAACGTCGCCAAGCTCGCAAAAAGTCTACACGATAAGGAATCTACCACGTGAATGACTATATTGTAGTCTTCACCTCAACCGGCAACCAGACCGAAGCAGAAACAATCACCCGCGATCTGGTTGAATTGCGCAAAGCGGCAAGTGCAAAAGTTATAGGCCCTACTACAAGCACATACCGCTGGCAAGGCTGCGTTGAACAGAGTTTTGAATGGCAGTGCATCGTTAAAACTCGTCACGACCTCTTTGACGAAGTATCAATCTTAATTAAACAACGCCATTCATACGAAGTGCCCGAAATTATCGCCCTACCAATTGTTGCGGCTACGGACGACTATTTAGCCTGGTGGGATGGGGCAACAGGGGAGGAATAGTTCTACTCTTTAGGCTTCGGGTCTCTCTGCGGCAATAACTGCAATGCTATCGTCAGCCGCAAAAATGTAATCCGCCGGTGGGTTGAGCACGAGTTCGCCGCCGCTGGGTTCCACCGCCACTAAGAGCATATTCATATCTTTTTTGGCGCTTTCCAAAACTTCACCGAATTGCTTACCCACCCAAGTAGTCGGTAAGTTAACTCGATAAATTTCGCAGTGTTCCTTGGATCTCACCAGGCTTGTAATGGCCCGCGTACTGCCGTGATCTAGCACTGCACGGCACAAAAGGCCACCTGCCAAAGCCCCCACAACGATAAACTCGTCCGCCTGGGATACGCTGGCGTGGTTGAGACTACTCGTGTCATATAGTTCTAGCGCAACATAGAGGTCTGGATTGCATTCCTTTAGGATCAGGGCGTTGATTAAACTTTTGGCATCTCGTCCATAAACGTCATCTATCGAGTGCGCACCCAACACTACGGCCGATTCAGCCTCGGCGGCGTTAGCCAAATCTAGTTTGGGGGCACATACCTCGCCGTGGACAAAAGAAACCTGGTCGTGCAAAACAGGCGACTCTGGCAGATCCGCCAAGATGACTATGGATCGGTGCTGACGATCTAATAGTATATTATCCACTAGGTCAGGGCCGTTTTCGCTCCAACCGCAAATGAGAATATGGCCGCTTACTTTCACCTTTTTAACTCCTCTTGCGCGTTTGGATTGGTGCTCGATAATATTAGAAGCCAAACCGGCAGTAATAAAACCCAATAGACCAATACCCAATACCATTAATACCATGCCAATAATACGACCTGCCGCTGTCTCTGGGAAAAAATCGCCGTATCCAACTGTGGTCACCGTTACAATCGCCCACCATATGCTGTCTTGCCAAGATTGCCTTTCCAAAGATGCAAAAGCTGCTGCACATGCCACAATTAAGACAAGTGAGAGTAGAGATACCCAGGCTAGAGAGTGCCCTTTGAAACGCCGCCATACTCGCACAAAAGGGAGGAACAACGGCATATCAGCCAAGCCCCCACACGATCAACATGGATCCACCAATATAACCAAAGGCTTCAATCAAGCCGGCCCCTATATTGGGCTTTTCCTGGGTTTGTTCCTCTGTCAACTTTACGCTAGGTGCCAGTATCACATCTGTTAATTTCTTTATGACAAAAAGTACAAATAGGCCAAAAACGGCGTATGAAGTAAAACCGATAAGGCTATCTTTCCAACCGAGAAAATCGCCACTGATCGCCATACTGACAATATTCCCCATCCCTACTAATGCCCCCCCAAATGCCAAACCTACTGCCGTATTATCCCGTTCCAGTTCGTCGTGCATACTGTAATGTGTAACCCATTCGTAGAGTAAGCCCATAATGATCAACGCGATTTGCGCAAGGAGCCAAAATATCGGCCCGACCCACCAAGGCCCCAATCCCTGAGAAATAGCCAGCACTATTAAGCCGTTGCCACAATGCATGCCAGCCTCTACAAAAGCCGTGCCCAGGTTTTGGTCTTCAACCACTTCCTTCGTATTATCGAAGTGCGGTAGCAATATCTTCTCACACAAAAAACTTGCAACCAGCATGTACAAAATTGCCGCCAATCCATAGATGGCGATAGAAATCATATTTGCCTTCCAAGCCGTCTCTGCCCCTGTCAGGGCCCCTCCCGAATCAACCAAAACCCCACCTAATGCCATTACTACGCCAAAGAGGTAACCCGTCTCAGATATGGCCATTGCGGCGTTCTTGCGTTCAAAAATTTCTACTTTTATATCAACCCTTCGATAGATGAGCGAATAGACGGCCTTGGCAATCCATAAAAGAATGAATCCTTCTAGGACGTAGGCGATTCCAGTAGTCATGGGAATTAGGTATGCCTCAAGCATGGGAATCCCTCCCTGAGAAGTAATGTTTACTTTATTTTCCGCGGCCCCAAGCACTGCCGCTCCGGCCTCGCACGCTGCCGGAAAAAGCCTGTCGGCCCGCCCCTACCCGCTGACTGTAGCGCTTATAAAAATTGGGGCGCGTTTTCTCCGTCTGGGCTCCACTCGTACCAAAGGTCGGGCGGCCGCTGGATACCGGGCCGTAATAAGGGCGACCTCGGTCTTGATAGCGCCGATAATTATCATAGTCATCCCGGCCGACTCTCCAGCCCCCCATCATGTCTCGCATAAAAGCGTATTGTCCGTAAAATTGCCAAAATCCCCCCCCTCCCCAAAATCCGTATGTAGGATTGCCAACATATTGGTAACCTTGAGGGTAGGCCTGGCGCACGCCTGTTTCGCGGCCATCGCGCCCCTTTGACGCCACCACCATACCAAGGTAATTCTCATAACGCGCAAATATGTCTTCGGAAACTTCAAAGCGCTCAATGCGCTCACTGTACATAAGCGTATCACGCCCAGCGACGCGTTGACCCGAAGCCGTGACAATGCGCAATCCGAGAAAATAGTCGGCGAAAAAACCGTCTACCACATCTAAATCGTCTACAATTATTGAATACTCGGGAAAGCGTGTCAACTCGCGGCTAAGTTTTTCCACCGGATCACTGCTGCCCCCACAACCGCATAATAGCGCGATGCTTGCGGCGCATAGCCATATTCTAATGGTGTGCAGGTTCACGGCTCAAACTCCTGTTTTATTGTTCGTCGACGGCGGGCAAGATGTCGACAAATTGATATTCTTCCACATATGTACCGTTATATGCTAAAAACTCATTCTCGCCCCATTGCACAATAAATAAAACCCTGCCCTCATTGCCTTCATAACTCCAGCTGATAAATTCGCGTTCACCATCTTCGCCGTCTACTCGCTGAATTCCAGGACTGCTCTCCAGCGCAGTATATGATTGACCAGCATAGTGAATCACTTCGGGCGGATCTTCGCGTTGATGAATAGTATCGACGACATCTTCGTCTATATCGTTTACATTGATGCGATGTGCAAAGGTCCATTCGGCTTGGCCATCTTCTTCTGCGCGTTCCAAATAACCCACTTCCGCACCCGCATGTAGCTCCCACTCGCGAGTCATGTAACCATCGTAATCATATGTGCTACAGCCCATTACCGCCCAGGTCTTCAAGTCATAGTCTACCATGCACCCCTTCTCCATTGTAGCCAGGGTCAATTCCCTATAAACCTCCTCCTCCCCTTCTTTCCCACCAAACCACTTCTTAAATCCCATAAAATCCTCCACAAAAAATGGCCCTACCAACGGCTCCACTCTTCTCGATAATAACGCGCCAGCACAGGTTTATCAAGTCGATTCGCTTCAATTTCGATTCGGTCCATGTCTGAATCAAAGCGGAACATTGCATCCAATAATTCCTCTTTTAAAAACCGACGCTGCACTTTAAACCCTAAAGTCGCAATATCTAACTTCTGTTTACTCGCCAAGTGAAACCCCCATTCACCAAAAGATGGCACCAGAACATGATACGAGCGCACATTAAAACCCGCTTCTTCTAGCGAAACGGCAATACTCCAATAAACACTACGAGAAAAGTATGGACTGGTCGCCTGCGTGGCCAACGTGCCCCCAGGCGACAGATGTTTACGACACAATTTATAACCTTCTACCGAATAAAGCTTGGCTAACGAATCCTCACGCGGATCGGGTAAATCTACCAAAATGACTCCATAAGGAACGTGCTCGCGTTGCAAAAAAACAAATCCATCTTCGTTTATAACATGTAATTTGCGGGAACTTAGCGCATTGTCATTTAGGCGGGCAATATAAATATTGCGGCGGGCCAAATTTGTCATAACCGGGTCTAAATCAACTAAATAAACGCGTTCTACATCTGGGTATTTGAGCACTTCTCGGGCGGTTAAGCCATCTCCACCACCTAGAATTAAAACCCTCTGTCGACTGGCAGCCAATTCCATTGCAGGATGTACCAATGCTTCGTGATACCTATGTTCGTCCACCGAAGCAAATTGCAAATGACCATTCAAAAATAATCGCAAATTGTCGCGCCATTTTGTTAATACAATCTTTTGGTATGGCGATTGTTCACTAAAGACAATGCGATCGCTATAAAGCGAGCTTTCCCAGCGATCCAATAGCGCTTCAGACTTCACCATTAAACTCATCAGAAAGAGACCAATGAGAATACACTGCAAGGCCAAAATCCAGAATGATTTAAAAGGCAAGATCCCCCTGAATACCCACAGCACCGCTACTCCAACAGCCAGGTTGACTAAACCGCTGAGTAAGGCCGTGTGCATTGACCCTAAAGCCGGCATGAGGACAAAGGGAAACAGTAAAGCCGCCACCAGCGCACCCAGATAATCTAACGACAGCACGTCTGACAATATCGTGCGAAGCGAGCCATATGAGCGCAACACGCGAGTTAATATGGGTATCTCAAGACCAATTAAGGTGCCTATCACTAAAATCAAAACGATCATGAAATAGCGATAGGCATGGGTATTGGCATATACCGTGTAGAGCAGGGGAATTGAACAACCTCCTATAAACCCCAACCAGATTTCCAGCGAGATGAAATGTAAAAGTAAATTTTCTTTTATAAGACGCGACAGCCAAGAACCAATCCCCATAGCAAAAAGAAAAAAACCAATAGTCAGGGAAAACTGTTCGACACTATCGCCCAGGAAATAGGATGAAATACTGCCAATGAGCAATTCGTAAACAATTGCACAACCAGCTGCGACAAAAATGGCCGCAAGCAAGAGATATGAAGCCATCGGAGATAAGCTGGCCTCCCTAGCTTCCGTCATCCCTGCAATCCTCTTAGAGAATTTTCATAGTTAACGCCTATGTGATTCATCGCCTTCTGCGCCGCTTTAATTCCGGCATAACTTGCTTCTTCAAATAACGGCAACCCCGTAGTGTCGCACGTCGCCCAAAAAATTGGGGGGAAATCTCGCTGTCGCCACCGACTCAATTCGCCCCAAATCGACTGAGGCGACGGACGCACCATGGCATGCCCCCATCGATATATGTCTATTTTATCTACCAACATTTGTAAATCTGGATGGGCTTGTTCTAGATCTGACATTATAAAATTAACCCAGAATCCGTGGTCTTTGTGCATTAACTCACGCTTGGCGACTTCTATGTCTTGTACAAATGGCAGGTAATAAGACCACACAGTTGGTCCGTCAGACTTTGGGATTTGATGATCTGCAACAATATATCCAAGGGACGGACTTTGGAGCAGCACATTATCCCAGGCTATTGTCGCTCCTTTTTCTTTGGGATTGGCTTTAAGGTGTATTGCCGCAATCAACCACGGACTATACTGAATTCTTTGCATGGCTTTTTTTTGCTTATTAGGTATATCCCTCACTACATAAGGAGCTGTATGTAATTTAGCGGCATATACAAGCGTTTTAGCGCGAATTGAATAATATTTATCTTCTTCCAAGTCGATACATCCGATTCTAATGCCTGCCCCCTCACTCTCCACCCGCAAAACCAAGGTATTTAGGCGATATTGATCTATTTCTAAATTACTTGCTATTTTATTGGCTAAATAAGCATTGCCCTCTGGCCATGTAAGTGTGTCAGTCGGATAATCTTCCTTCAATCTATAATCATAAAACCTACATGCGAAGTAGTGAATACCCGCCCAGGCCGACACCTGACTGCTCAAACTGCCATAATCATCCCTACAAGCATAGTCAGTCAACCATTGTAAGATTTCTGAATTCCACCCTTTGCGATTTAGATATTCCTGAAAGTTAATTTCATCCAGCCGCCTCACATCACCATCTCGGGTGCTATATTGCAGAGGCATGGCAAAAGCCCGCCGTCCATCCCTGCCGCGATGCAGGGCCCAACTGAGCATGTCATCTTCAAAGTCTTTATAATTTTCAAAATCCAATCCATCCATAAAGTAGCCTAAGTCTTCCTGCCAACCCCGATCCGAACCATATATGCGCCCTTGGGGCCAACGCAGTAAAAACTCAGGATTAACTCGAGGTCTACCTGCTGCATCGTAGCTCTCTATTACTCCTATATCCGCCAGTATTTCATGAATACAGTCTGCTTCTTGCGGCGGAATATTTATGTAGTGCGCCCCCCATGGAAAAAGCGTAGTGGCCCCCTTACCCGCTATAGAAGTACCCCCAACTTGATCGCCCAATTCCAATAAAATCAGGCGTTCAATCCCTGTTTTTTTTAATTTCCAGGCTGCACTTAGACCAGAAATTCCCCCACCCACAATTGCGACATCGTAATCTGAATCACCGCCAACTTCAAAATCACTCCACGAATGATCTTGGCGCACAAGATGTCCGGCAATGGGAGAAGAATTGACTATTTCACCCGGTATATTGTAGACGCGTTTAGATGGATTAGAAATACAAGAATTGAGCAACGCCAGGCCACCGCCACCAGCAAGTAAGCGGAGAAATCGCCTGCGACTCAGCGACAACATAGTTGAATCAATACTGTGGACACTTTTTGTAAGCCATTGATAAATAACGGCTTAGGCAAATAGACGTTGAAGTTTATAACTTGTTGATAAATAATCACTTACGAATTTTAACCTTACAAAAATCCGCTCAAAATCGAAAAAGTGTCCACAGTATTGTTCCTATAAACTTACGAAAATGGTTGCCGAAATTCATAAAATATTGATTTTTAATGACTTAGGAATTTCGTAGACCTTAAAATCAGCCGAATTCGTAAAAAGTGTCCATAGTATTGATAATAACAATTCTGTGGAAAAGAGGACACTGTTTTTGCCGCGCGAGATATTGTTGTCGATAGTGATTGAAACATCTTCTGCGATTATTCTGACCGGCACTTCTGTGCGCGGGTTGATGTTTTTGCCTACGCTGATAATCGGTGCGTCGTTTGCCATAGCCCGATCGAGTGCGGCGCAGAATAAGGTGTGGACCTTATCTCAGCGCGTTCCACACCTCAAAGTAAGTCGGAAATGTCTTGCTGACACAGCCCGGATTGTTGATGCGCACCCCCGGCACTTTGAGGCCGACCAGGGAGAAGCTCATCGCCACCCGGTGGTCCTCGTAGGTGTCGACGGCGGCGGGTTTGATGGCCGAGGGTTGTACGGTGATGCCGTCGGGGCGTTCGGTGACGTCAACGCCCAGGCGGGCCAGTTCGGTGGCCATGGCTTTGACCCGGTCGGTTTCCTGGTGGCGCGAGTGTTCGATGTTGCGGATGTGCACGGGGCCGTCGGCAAAGGGTGCAATGGCCGCCAGGGTGAGGGAGGTGTCGGAGATGGGTTTCATGTCGACGTCGACGCCCTTGAGGCGCTGGGGGCCGGTGACTTCGATGCCGTCGTCGGCGCGGTTGACGGTGCAGCCCATTTCTTCGAGCACGTCGACAAAGTGGATGTCGCCCTGCGCCGAGTTTATGTTGATGTCGTCGACGCGCACGCGGCCGCCGGTGATGGCGGCGGCGGCGAAAAAGTAGGAGGCGTTGGAGGCGTCGGGTTCGATGGCGTAGGCGCGCGGTTGGTAGTGCTGGCCGCCGGCGATGTGGAAGCGGCGGTAGTTCTCGTG
>CAXGRO010000174.1:0-9989 GCA_964012055.1 uncultured bacterium | reverse complement strand
CCCTCATCACTCCAAAGCGGTCCCCACCCACCCGCCCGCACCGATTCATCTCGATCTTTCTTGTCCATAACGATCGAAGATGTACCCGTGATCGTAATCAAACCAGGAGTACCCGCATGGGCACCTTCCAAAGTAGCATGAGCATCGCTCTCGATTTGGATGGTCCTCTTCCATCCTCACTCCTTGGCCAGCGTTTCGATCCGCTCCTGTTCCTTGGTATGCCCCGCACCCACCAGAGCCAGACCAAGGGAGATATTCTCTTTTTCAGCCAGATTCAAAAGGAGATAGCAACTGGTCGAGCAGCACCATTAATCCCGCTTCGCCGATGCGTTGAAAATTTCCACAGCCCCTTACTCACATTCTGCACGATACCGCTATCATCGACCAAGATTGCATGGGTATGCGTTCCCCCACCATCGCAGCCTATTGCCTATTCCATCACTAATCACTCATTTTCCACGCTCGAATTTTCCGCTCGTGATTCGCTCTATTAAGACTATTAACGCTCCGATAATTAGGGATCGCAATTTTTTCACTTTTCGCCGCTGACTACCAATCATTAATTCAGCTGATAGTTTTCCATTGCCCTTGACCTCCACGCTGCCCCTTAGCAATTTTTGAGCCTGGATCCTTTGCAAATCCGTTCCGGAGTAATTGTTCGCTCCGAGCATTTCCCCAGATCTGACCTGACTTACCAGTGGCTGATAATGTGATGAAACTGGCCGTCTACGGTACCCTACGCAAGGGCAGCAACAACCTCGGTCGGATTGAAAAAACCGCGCTCATTTATCCTGGGCACCGACGATTCCCCGCAATGATCTATGATGAAGCCGGCAGTGGAACGGTGGTTGAAGTACACGAAGTCGATAGCGAAATGCTCATCACCTACGATCACTACGAAGGGGTATCTGAAGGGGTGTACCAACGCGTAAAGGCAGATGTGGCTATGGATGATGGGAGGACGACTAAGGCCTGGGTCTATCTGGCCGGAGAAAAGGTCCTCGAGCAAAGCGAATCTTTTGTCGTAATTTCCAGCGGGGATTGGTTTAATAAATAATTCTCCTGATCCAGTTCACAGAGACTATGCCGTTCCCATCAGAGTGGCATTCAGCTATGGCCTACAAAATTCACCTCCTGCGGACCCGAGCGAAGCTCCGACTTGTGCGACGGGGAGAATAACGTTAATTTATTGGTCTTGGATCAAAAAACTTGAAGATATAAAGTCTTTAAATTACAACGTTTTAACAGGCCATTTTGACAATTTGCAAATCCTGTAAGAGGATCGGTTAGTAAATCGACATCCATATAGCTTTATTCCAAACTCAACACTTCATCCTCCCATCACTTTCCAATTAGAAAGGTGCTGTATAGATGAGTAAATCGAAGCTAGAGTACATCTGGCTCGACGGCTACGAGCCGACCCAGAGCCTGCGTAGCAAGACCAAAGTAGTCGATGATTTCTCCGGCGATCTCGCTGGTGCCCCGATCTGGTCCTTTGACGGCTCGTCGACCCAACAAGCTGAAGGAAACGCCTCGGACTGCTTACTGAAACCTGTTGCCATCTACCCCGATCCCGATCGCTTCGGCGGAGACGGCTGGTTGGTTATGTCCGAGGTTCTCAATTCCGACGGAACTCCCCACGCATCCAATGGAAGAGCCACGATTGACGACGATGACAACGATTTCTGGTTTGGCTTCGAACAGGAATACACTCTGATCGATCCTGAAACCAATCTGCCCCTAGGCTTTCCCAAGGGGGGCTATCCCCAACCGCAGGGTCCCTATTATACCTCAGTGGGCACCCGCAACACCCAGGGCCGCGAACTGGTCGATGAACACTTACACCTGTGCCTTGAAGCGGGCCTCAATGTCGAGGGCATAAATGCCGAGGTAATGATGGGACAATGGGAATTTCAGATTTTTGCCAAAGGCGCCGGTAATTCCGGAGACCAGATATGGCTCGGGCGCTACCTGCTGGAACGCACCGCGGAAAAATACGGGATCGCTATCGATCTGCATCCCAAGCCGATCAAGGGCGACTGGAACGGCTCGGGTATGCATGCCAATTTCTCCAATGAGCTGATGCGCACCGCCGGCAATGAAAAAACCTTTACCCAGATCTGCGAGGCCTTCGGGCAGAATATCGAAGAGCATATCGCGGTATACGGCGCCGACAACGAACAGCGACTGACCGGCCTACACGAGACCCAGTCTATTTACAAATTCAGCTATGGTGCATATGACCGAGGGGCATCTATCCGCATCCCAATTGGTACAATTGACGATGGCTGGAAAGGCCGTCTTGAGGACCGCCGACCCGCCTCCAACGCCGATCCCTACAAGGTCGCGGCGGTTATTATCAAGACGACTAAGAAAGCCCTGAGCTAAACTTAGATACTTAGTCATCGTATAAAAAAGGGGTGATGCCAGTCGGCATCGCCCCTTTTGGGGTTTCCTCCAAGTTACAATCCGAGCGAGCTCGTTAATTATGCCGTCAGCCGCCCCCCCTCAAGGACTTATATGACTTGGCTCCCGAGGAGGCGGCCAAGGTGCCGTAGACGCCCGGCTCGTTGGAGGCGGTCATCGACGCGCTGGAAGCCGATCACGACTTCTTGTTGCAGGGCGGCATCTTTTCCGAGGACCTGATCGAGGCCTGGATCGACTACAAGCGCGAGGAGGAGGTCGACGCCATTCGCATGCGGCCTCACCCCTACGAGTTTGCGCTCTACTACGATATATAAGAAGTATAATTTAGAACTAAAAACGGGGCGATACATTTAAGTATCGCCCCGTTTTATTTTGCTTTATTGGGAAAAATCAGGCGATTTCATCCAGGAAACGGTTCATGGTTTCCTGGCGAATCTCGGGTCGATCGAAGAACTGCGAGTTTACCCTCTCGCGTGCTTGTTCTACTGCATCTGGACGCACATCGGGCGTTTCGGCCAGACGCGCTAATGCAGAGCGCACGGTGGAAATATCGCTGACCACTTCCTGCAGGCCATCGGAATCAACTAAAACATTGGCAATGTCCTCGAGGACCTCGCGCGAATTATAGAAGCCCGATGCTATGCGCTCGTGTATTTCGGCCAAGCGCGGATGGGCTTCTTCGGGAGCTGTCTGGAGCGCCGCCTTGAGATCGGCAACTTCCTGAGCATCCTTGGAAATTTCGACGCTATCGCTGGTGGCGGCGCTGTCTTTCTTTGGCCGCACTGAATCGCTTCGCTGATTGCTCTGCGAAACCCTGGGAGGATGTGATAACCCATCTATACGCATGGGATATACCTTTTCTCTTTTCTGGTTGACCCGCTTCTATATATACTATCGGTAATTCTATAGAAATACTTTAATACTTTTATTCCTCTCGTTATCCACAACCAATATACAGAAAAGGGAAAACAACCACAACCTTTTATATTACAATTACTTCTTCCCATCAAAAAAACGTGCATTTTGGTTCTGAATTTGTTGATAACCCCGCGCTGCGCGCCGTCCCCGGCCGAATTTGTGCAATTCTTCCTGGGTTTCTTTCATCAAACGCCGCACCCCCCGCTCGTTGATCCGATTCAACTCTTGCAATTGCAAAATGAGGGAACGCAATTGCTGCTTTTTCTCCTGCACCTGGGTCGGCACTTGGTGGGCCGAATCAAAAGCGGGCATCTCTTTTTGCACTAATTGGATGTGATCTATATGTCCTTGCATGCGCCCAAAGGCCGCGTTGAGGCCATCTATATCCTGGCGCGCAATGCAATCTTTTTGGGCGAGACCAACCTCTTGCATCGCCCTGTATTCTTCGCATTGCTGGTCAAGCAATTCCAACGTTTTTTCTAGTGTATCCATGCTATTCAACCCGTCAACATCACTCTATACGACGCCGGTGGCGGCGTTTCATTACTCCCCTCGCTGGCAACCACTTGCTCCCATGCCCCTAGTAGATTCTCCATCAGTTCAATGACTTCCTGCACGAGTTTGGGATCTGTGTGCACATTGGCCTGAACGAGTTGGCGGTAGGAATAGAGATAGAGGCGTTGAAGATTGAGCGCCAATTCGTTGCCGCTATCCAGCATTTGCTGGTCGAGGGCGTAGAGGAGTTCGAGAATAATATCCTGTGCCTTAATGAGATTGTTGCCCTTGCCCTCCATATCCTTCTGGTCTATTAAGATAAGGGCCTTTTTCATAAAGCGGATCGCCCCCTGATAGAACATGACGATCAACTGCCCCTTATTGGCAGTTTGGATTTGTACTTGCTTATAGCCGCCTTTATTCATATGCCTTCAACAATCCTATATTGCTTAGCCAGGTGCCAGACCTGCCAGCTGGCTGGCGAGAAAATTGCCCTGAGACTGCATGGTCGCCAGGGTGCCCTCAAGACTGGCGAATTTACTGACCAAATTGAGCCGTATCTGTTCAACGCGGCGCTCCATCGAGGTAACCTGGTTGCCCAGATCCTCAATGGTGTCTTCGATCGCATCTTCGCGATTCTTTAAGGTGCCGTCAAAGGTATCAGTAATAAAATCTAGTGTATCGCTCAATTGCCGCGCAATGCCGTAGACCAAACTCACATTGCCGCGCTCGTTATTGGCACCCACTTCTTCCTGGGTTAGGCCGACGCGCAAGGATAGCCCCTCAACCGTCTCATCGCCTATTTTGCCTGAGAGAATGCGGCCAAAGCCATCGGCCTCGGAACCGTTGATGGTACCCTGGACGTCGGCGCCGTCAAAATCGCCGCCGGCAATGCCCAATTGGTCAATGCTCTGTTCAACGCTAAAGCCGTTACGCGAGCCAAAACCACTGTGTTCGAGGGACAATTTGCCGTTGTCGTTGCTGGCCGTAACTTCAATGGACAAACGGCCTTCGTCGCGCACGTCAATGCTGCCAAAATTGAGGCTGCCGCCGCCTTCATTCTCCTCTACCAGCGTAACTGTCAAATTGCTGGGCCCCACCTGATTGTCGGTGATTACTATGCGCCCTTCGGAATCGACGGTGGCACTCACTTTGCCGCTAAATAAACTGCGCACGTTGGCCAGCAAATCACCCACAGTCTGATTCTCGGGATCATCAATGGTAAAGGTATCGTTAAGGCTGGCGCCTTCGTGTGTGGTGCCATTGATGCGAATTGTATCGCCGGCCACCACACCGGCGCCAAAAATACCGCTGAAAGCCGTGTCGGCAGTAACAACCGCAGTCCCATCGGTGGTATTGGCAATAGAGCCGCGCCGCACTTCGGCCACATCGCTGGCCAGAGACGTATTAATTTTGCTGACAATGTCGTCGGTAGTATCGCCGGCCTTTAACTCAATGATCGCTGGCAGACTGGTCGCCTTGTCGGTGACGGTTAAGGTTTGGTCCTCGGCCAACCCGGCGGAAACATCTAGGCTGCCTAATAACGACGCTTTTTGTGCTGCCTGGGTAACGGTGACGGCAAAATCCCCTGCTTTGGTGTTCTTATTGGACGAAATAAACTCAACGCCTTCATCCGAAGCGTTTCCCTGAGCCACAAAGAGTTTTCGCACGTTGTCCAGATTGCTGGTCAAGGCATTGGTCAATTGGTCGTCGTCAATATTCAATTTGCCGCTGCGGTCAAAACTAATACCGATGAGCACCAGGGCGTCAAACCCTTCGCTGAGTCCCTCAACCTGCGAGGTTACAGCCGAACGGATGCGCTGTTGCAAACCCAAAAGTGTAGTGTCGCCGGCCAGCGGGCCGCCCTCCTGCGTATTGGGGTCGACGGCCAACTGGCTGTCGATCAAACCAATGGCCGTATTAAATTCGTCTACAAAGCTCTCGATATTGTTGCGCAATTCCGTGGTATCGTCACGCGTGACGGAAATGTTCACCAGTTTGCCCTCTTCCGCCTCCAGCAAATTGAGGGTGACGCCCTGCACTGCATCGGTGATGGTATTCGAATCGCGACTGAGGGAAATGCCGTTAATGCGCACCGTAGCATCCTGCCCGGCCTGCAATTCCGCCGAGCGCGAGTCCGTGCCCTGCGTGGTGACAGAAGCGCTGCCAAAATCGAGACTGCCGCCACCCTCGTTGTTGACCAATAAACTCAAACTCAATTGACTATCACCGGCCTGATCGTCGCTGAGCACAATGCGGCCCGAATTATCAATAGAGGCCGACACATTGCCGCCAAACACCTGTTCTACGGTGTCGAGCAAGTTCTGCACCTTCAAATTAGTGCTGTTAACCGTAAAAGTGTAGGCCACTATATCGCCGTTGTGATTGGTACCGGAAATGGAAATGGTATCCCCGGCCTGTACCCCGGCACCAGCGATATCGGCAAAACGCGTATCGGCCGTTAAATTGGTTGCGGCTTCGAGCACGCCCATCGCTTCTAAAACACCGTTGGCGTCGTCAAAATCCGTCGTGCCGCTAATTTGCAGTTCAAAGTTGGCCGGCCCCGTTGCGTTGACCGTGGCTGTCACCCCAGTGGGGGCAGCGGCATTGATCTTATCGCGGATGTCGTTGAGCGAGTCGTTGGCCAGGTCGATGCTGACCGTCTTATCGCCAATACTCACTGTACCGCTGGCCGACGAACCGACCAGCGTGCCCACTGCGTCGCTGTCGCTGGACAGTTCGTCGCTCTTGGCACCGCCGCCAATCGAGTTCTTAATGGCACCGCGCTCCTGGTTGGCCACATTGCCGGTGACCACCTGGCCCACACTGCCAAAGGTGCTGTTGGAGCCCAAAACTACGCCTAACGACTCCAAAACATTGCCGTCGTCGGTGACTTCGGTGGTGCCGTCTATGCGCAGACTAAAAAGGGCGTTGCCGTCTTCGTCGCTGTCGCTGGTAATGGTGGTATTCACTCCGGAGAGGCCCAGATCGTTTATCCTGGTCTGGATATCGGCCAGCGAGTCTGTAGACAGATCGATGGTCACTACCTGGCCGCCGATGCTGACGTTGCCCGTCGGGGCAGTTCCCAGACCCAGAAGGGCGCCCACCGCCGTGGTGGTGCTATTAAACTGGTCGCTATCGACCCCGGTAATAATCTTGTCGCTGATAAGGCCGCCGCTGTCGAGCACGCCCAGCGCTTCCAGCGCTCCGCTATTATCGTTTATGGTGCTGGTGCCCTCAATTTCCAATTGGAAGCGGGTCAGACCACCTTCGTTGCTCGAAACAACACTGGCCGTCACCCCGGCGGGGGCGGCGGCATTAATTTTGTCGCGGATGTCGTCGAGAGAATCGCTGACCAGATCGACAGCAACCTGCTGGTCGCCAATGGTCACCGTGCCCGAGGGCGAAGATCCCAGATTTAGCAGGGTGCCGATGGCCTGATCACTACCCAAAAATTGGGCGCTGCGACCACCGTTGGCAAAGCCATTCTTAAGCGCAACGTCACTGGAGGTAATCCCCAGTGATTGCAATACGTCGGAAGCGCTGGCGTCCTTTATATCGAACCCCTTGGGCCCAACTTTCTTGGCGGTGAGAATGATGCGATTGTCGCCGTCTGAAACGGTGAGAATTTGCGCGTTGACGCCGGCGTTGGCATCGTTGATGGCGTCGCGGACATCAAGCAGCGAATGTGTGTCCTCTATTTCAATGCCCTTGCCATTGATGACAAATTCACCACTGAGGCTGAGCTCATCATCAAGGCTGTCAAACGAGCGCGAGGACAGACTGCGGGCCTGAGCCAGGGACACGACTTCGACGCTGAAAGTGCCGGCCGCCGAATCGTTGGTGACGTCTACCGCCACTCTGTCCGTGGCGTCGGAACTGGCCTTGACAATGGAAAAAAGATCCTCGTCCACCAATTTTTCGGCCGAGCCCTTGAGGGAAAGCAGACCGGTATTGATCCCTTGCAGGACCTCTTTCTGCACCTCTAGGCGGGCCTGGCGGCGCTGGATCAACTGGATCGGCCGGCGCTCAATATCGGTGAGCTGCTGGATGATCGTGTCCGTGTCGAGTCCAGATCCCAGACCGGAAAAAGTAATTCCTTGGGGCATGCTGAGTCCAGATCCTAACTGCGCCGACGGGCTTCAAGTTTCACTTTGAAACTTTTAGACTTCGTCGTTGACCAAAAGTCCTATGATGTTTTCCACACTCACGTCCGCATCCAAGATCTGCTGCGGCGGTATTTGCTTGACAATTTCTCCGGCGGCATCAGTAATGCGAACCACCATCATACCGGTGGAATCGTCCACCGATACGGAGATTTTACTGTCGCCCCGGTTGAGGGTCTCATTAAGATTATCGGCAAGAGCCTGAATTTCCTTAGGCTCCAGTACCCGCTCCTCATCCACCCTACTACTCGCGCCTGCAACCGGTGCAGTTCCCTGCTGTGCCCTTGATGCGGGCCTTGCATCATATTTAATGCCGGCTTGTACTATTCTGAAGGAACTTACATTTTCCATTTTTTTACCTCTCTCAGAGAGATGGTTTAATCGCGGTCTTGCCAATTTAGCTAATTTATAACAACCTCTTTGGGGTTAGCGCTAAAATCACGCGGAAGAGGCGACGCCAAGCGCCGCCTCTTCCAAACCTTTAAAGACTCGCGACTTTCTTGTTTTACTGCAACAGGGCCAGTGCGTTCTGCGGCAACACGTTGGCCTGAGACATCATCGCCGTTGCAGCCTGCGAGAGGATCTGCGCCCGCGTGAATGAAGTCACTTCGGCGGCGATGTCGGCATCGCTGATCGATGCTTCCGAAGCCTGGATGTTCTCGATCTCGTTTTCGGTGTAGGAGATCGCAAAAGACAACCGGTTTTGGAAAGCACCCAAATCACCGCGCTGCTGCGCTACTTCGGCGATGGCCTGGTCGACTACGGTGATGCTCGAACGCGCATTGCCGATCGTCGAGACCGAAGCCGAACTCAAGTTCAGCGTCGTACCCGTGGCCTCCATATTGGCGATGTTGATCTCAATGCGGTTGAAGGCAGCATCTTTGGGCCCTACCTGGAACGAACCACCCGTGCCGGATTCGACCAGAATCGTCTGGGCGTTTAAGTCGCCGTCAACATAGGAACCGGTGGCACCCGAAACCGAGTAGCCGGCTAAAGTAACCCGCACGCCCAGGCGGTCAAAATTGGCTACGACCTGAGTGCCAGTAGCTACGCCAGCACCGTCTAACAAAGTACCGACGCGAATAGTCTGGCTGACCGTACCATTGCCCAAGGTGATTTCGCTGTCGCTGGCAGTATCCTCAAAAGTGTAGGTTCCCGCCTGCGCACCCGAAATATTGATGCCGGTGACGCCGCTGGTATTGCTGGCCGTAAGCGCCGTGGAACCATCGCTGCTAACCGCGTTGCCGTACCCCGTCAGCAAGACCTGCGAGTTGTAGGTCGTCGCCTGGGCGATGCGGTCGATCTCAGAAGTCAGCTGTGTGAACTCGGCCTGAACCGATTCGCGGTTGCCGTCGGTGAGAGTACTGCTAGCAGACTGCGTGGCCAGTTCCTGCATGCGGATGAGAATCGCGTTGACCTCGTTGAGTGAGCCCTCTGCCACCTGAATCAGGTTCGTCGCCTGTTCGGCGTTGAGGACGCTCATCTTGAGACCGGCGATCTCAGCCCGCATACCTTCGCGGGCCGACAGCCCGGCCGCGTCGTCTGCGGCCCTGTTCACCCGCAACCCCGAGGACAAGCGTTCGAGCTTGACTCCCAGCGTGCGGTTGTTTCCGTTTAAGTGCCGCCTCGCATTGATGGCGGCTATATTATTATTGACTCGAAGGGGCATTACCTGAACCTCCTTGTTTATCTAAGCTGAACGGCATCCCTGCCGTTGATATGCGCTCCGTTCCCCAACAGAGCGTCCGTTGTTCCCGATCGATCTAAGTAAAAACCCATAAACCAGATGACTTTACGCACCTCCTTCTTGTGTTATGGTATCCTGGGTATAGTTGTGTTTAAGTTTCATTTGTCAATTACAATACTGTGGACACTTTTTGTAAGTCATCGATAAATAACGGCTTAGGCAAGTAGATATTGAAATTTGCAACTTGTTGATAAATAATCACTTACGAATTTAAACCTTACAAAAATCCGCTCAAA
>CAXGRO010000173.1:0-9996 GCA_964012055.1 uncultured bacterium | reverse complement strand
TTTTCTTTGCCGAAGACGCCGGCCGCCTCTACGTTCAAGACCTCAGAGCCGGCGCCGCCCGCCCCCTCACCCCCGGCTTTGGCCACGCCGCTTCCCCCGCCGCATCGCGCGACGGGCGCTGGCTGGTCTACGTGCACACAGACGCCAACGTCGACCGCCTGGCCGTCGTCGACACCTGTGGCAACCACTGGCCGCAGCACCTGGTAAGCGGTGCCGATTTCTACATGCAGCCCACCTGGCATCCGGGCGGACATTGGCTGGCCTGGATCGAATGGGACCACCCGCAAATGCCCTGGGACGGCACCCGACTGTGCCTGGGCCAATTGAAGCTGCGCCAGGACGGCCTGCCCCAACTCGCCGCGGCCCAGACGCTGGCCGGCGACGCCCACACCGCCGTTTTCCAACCGCAGTTTTCCCCCGACGGACGCTTTCTCGCCTACGCCTCCGATCAAAGCGGCCACAGCGAACTCTACCTCTACGACCTCAAAAATGGGGAGCATACCCAGCTCACCCGCGACGCCATGGACGTCGCCGTCCCGGCCTGGGCCCAGGGCATGCGCGTCTTTGCTTTTGGCGCCGATAGCCGCCACATTTTCTTTTGCCGCAGCGACGGCGCTACCCGCTGCGCCTACGCCTGCGATTTGGACGACCGACAGATCCGCCCGGTGGAACCCTTGAGTGAATACACCTACGTAGAACAGATGGCGGCAGCCCCCAAAGGCCAGGCCTTGGCCTGCATTGCCTCGTCTAGCCAAATACCGCCCCGCATCGTTTGCTGCCAGCCCCAAAAAAACGCAGTGGTCGTCGCCCGCTCGGCAACCGAACACATTCCCCCAAACGAACTGGCAACGCCACAAAACCTCACCTGGGAGGTGGACGGCGAAAACGTCTACGGCGTCTACTACCCCCCCACCAACGCCGCTTGCCGCGGCCAGGGGCTGCCGCCGGCCATCGTCCTGGTCCACGGCGGCCCCACCGGCCAAGCCACCAGCCAATTCGAGGGCCGCAACCAGTTCTTCGCCACCCGGGGGTACTCCGTGCTCGACGTCAACTACCGCGGCAGCACCGGCTACGGGCGGCGCTACATGGAAGCGCTGCGCGGCCAGTGGGGCGTCTATGACGTCGAAGACGTCGTCAGCGGCGGTGCCCATCTGGTAGAGGCCGGGCTGGCCGACCCCGACCGCCTCGTCATCATGGGGGGCAGCGCCGGCGGCTATACCGTGTTGCGCGTCCTTACGGCCAAACCGGGCGCCTTTAAGGCGGGTGTATGCCTCTACGGCATATCAAACCTCTTTACCTTGGCCACCGATACCCATAAATTTGAGTCCAGATATCTCGACGCCCTCATCGGGCCGCTGCCCCAAGCCGGCGATCTCTACCGCCAGCGCTCGCCCATTTTTGCGGTAGAGGCGCTGCGCGACCCGATCGCCATTTTCCAGGGCAGCGAAGACCGGGTGGTGCCGCTGGAGCAGGCACAAACCATCGTCGAGTCGCTGCGCCAACGCGGCGTGCCGCACGAGTACCACGTCTACCAGGGCGAGGGCCACGGCTGGCGCCGCCCCGACACTATTGCCGCCTTTTACCGGACGGTCGAGAGTTTCTTAAAACAATACGTTCTTTTCACCTGATATTTTTGCGGAACAGTATGCAGTACGAATGCGTCATCGGCATGGAAGTCCACGTGGAGTTGCAGACCGCCTCTAAGATGTTCTGCGCCTGCTCCGCCGACCACTTCCAGGTGCCGGCCAACCAGCACATCTGCCCGGTGTGCACCGCCCAACCCGGCTCCCTGCCGGTCATCAACGGGCGCGCCATCGAGCTGACGGTAATGACCGGCAAAGCGCTCAACTGCCAAATTCAACCGCACAACGTCTTCGCCCGCAAAAACTACGTCTACCCAGACCTGCCCAAGGGTTACCAGATATCGCAATACGAGCTCCCCCTATGCCTCGACGGCTTTCTTGAAGTAGAAGAAGCGCCCAAGCGCATCGGCATCGTCCGCGTGCACCTGGAGGAAGACACCGGCAAATTGGTTCACGAGGGCGGCGCCAGCCTGGTCGACCTCAACCGCGCCGGCGTACCGCTGATGGAAATCGTCTCCGACTCCTCCATCCGCTCGGCCGACGAAGCCTACGCCTACCTGGTTAAAATCCGCCAATTGGTGCGCTATTTGGGGGCCTCCAGCGGCGATATGGAAAAGGGCGCCATGCGCTGCGAGGCCAATATTTCTGTGCGGCCCCAGGGCGCCGAAGAGTACGGCACCAAAGTGGAAGTCAAAAACCTCAACTCCTTCCGCTCGGTGCGAAATGCCATCGACTACGAAATGCGGCGCCAGATCCAACTGCTCGAAGACGGCGGCCAGGTGGAACAGGTCACCATGGGCTGGGACGAGCAGGCCGCCGTCACGCGCCAGCAGCGCAGCAAGGAATCCTCCGAAGACTACCGCTACTTTCCCGAACCCGACCTGCTCGACATTGAACTCTCGCCGGAATGGATCGCCGACGTCAACGCCCAACTGCCCGAACTGCCCGACGCCAAAAGCGAACGCTTTGCCGCCACCTACGGCCTGGCCGCGCCCGACATCGCCCTGCTGGTGGACGACGGCGCCGTGGCCGACTATTTTGAAAAGGCGGCGCAAAACGCCGACCCCAAACAAGTGAGTAATTGGATTAGTCGGGACCTTTTTAGTCGCCTCAAAGACAGCGAAGAAGACATCGCGGCCATCCGCGTAAAACCCGAAGCACTGGCCGAACTGATCGGCCTGGTTCAGGAAGGTGCCATCAATCAAAAGGCCGCGCTCCAGATATTGGACGCGATGTGGGAAGAGGGCGGCTCACCCCGCCAAATCGTCGACCGACTCGGCCTGGGGCAAATTTCCGACACGGCTGAATTGGACGCCATTGTGGCCCAGACCATCGAAGAAAACGCAGCAATGGTCGATAAAATAAAAGGGGGCGATGCCAAACCCCTCAACGCCCTGATGGGCCAGGTTATGAAAGCCACGCGCGGCAAGGCCAACCCGCAAATCGTGCGGCAGCTCTTGCAGCAGCAGATCGGCAGCGACTGAGAGGTAAATTATGATCATTCCTAGCGGCCATCCTCATCACATTAGCCATTGGCGCCGCCATCATCACCTCACACGAAATCGAACGCCTGAAGAAAGAAGTGACCCGGCTCGAAGGCGCCCGCGAAGAAGCCATACACAACCTCAAAGAGTCCCAAAAACAAAAACAGACGGCGGAGGGCAGCCGCGAACTGCTCGACAAAATACGCAGCGAAACCGAGGACAAGATCAACAACCGCAAGAAAGAAATCGAAGAGTTGGAAAAATTGGAAAAATTGGTGCGCCCCGAGCGCGAGGTTAAATTGGGCGACCCCCGCCAGCAGCAGCGCTCCGGCCAGGAGGACCTTCTCTCCTAAAACGGCCGGGTTTGCGCCGCCGCCCGCGGCCGAGTATATTGAAAAAAACCACCACCCCCAAACCAGGAGGCCACAATGGCAAAGAAAGTGGAGATCCAGTACTGCACTTCTTGAGGGTATATCAAAACAGCCGCCAGTTTGGCGGAGAGTTTGCTCGCACAACACAAACAGGACATTTCGGAATGCGTCATCATCCCGTCTGAGGGCGGGCGCTTTGAAGTGAGCGTCGACGGGGAACTGGTCTTTTCAAAATTGGCCGAGGGGCGCTTTCCCGAAGAGGAAGAGATTCACCCTCACATCTGAGAAGCGTTGTGGGAAAAACAAACCCCGCTTGCCGCAATGGCGAGCGGGGTTTTGCTTAGCAGTCATTTCATACGTTCGGCCGTTGGCCAAAACGCAAGTAAAAAACCCGTAGCCGCGCGACGCCGGGAAAGACTTATAAAAAGTTCAAGTACTGCCGCAGGAATACCTCTGACAACGTCGAGATCTAACCTGAAGCATCTCCCTAACGCAGCAACACCAGCCGCCCCGCCTGCACAAATTCCCCCGCCGTCAGCCGCAATAAATACACCCCCGATGCCACCGCCCTACCCTTCCAATCTCTGCCATCCCAACGCTGCTGGTAATACCCTGGGTCTAACACTTCTTCTTGAAATCGGCGCACTGGCCTCCCCAAGATATCAAAAATCACCAGATCGACCGCCGCCGCCTGGGGCAGATCAAAACGCACCGTCACAACCGCGTTAAAGGGATTGGGAAATCCCGGGTGCAGCGCAAAACGCACTGGCTTGCCGCTGCACACCGCCGCCATCGATGTCGCCCCCGGCTCCTGCCGCAAAAACGGCGTCCACTCCACCTCGCCTTTGATCAACTCTGCAATTTTGGTGCTGTCGGTCGTGCCCCAGTAATTGTCCGCCGCGTTTATCGCCAGCGACGAGAGGTTCTCAATGGCCGCTAAACGGCTGCGCTCAAAGACGTTGCCGCTGATCTCCTGGGGAACTGCCGTGCCGCTAAGACGCAGGGCCGTGCTGTTGTTGACGAAGAAATTGTCCTTAATCAGCGGCGCCGAACTGTTCGACTCGAACCCCAAAATGGCATTCTCAAAACGACTGCTGCGCACCGACAAAGCGCCCGCATTATCCAACCTGAGTCCATCGTTATTAAAGAAGCGACTCATCTCTATGGCGCCACGGGCGCCTTCCCCCAAAACCAACCCCTGGCGCAAATTGTCTTCAAACGTCGTGGTCCACACTTCCACCAGCGTCTCTTCTACCACAACCCCGGCGCCGAGATTGCGCACTACCTGGGCGTCCTCAAACACCAACCGCTCCAGACCGCTTGCCACCAAACCGCCCAGCTTATTGGCCAAAATCTCGCTGCCGTGCAACTCCACCGCGCCCTCCCACTCGCTCAATTCGAGCCCGTACTGGGAATTGCCACTCAGCACGCTGTTCCACAACTCGATCTTCTGGCCACGCCCGCCCACGGCGACCAGCCCGGAACGCGGGTTCTCTTCGTCGAGAATGCCGTTGTCAGCCAGGCGCACATCGATGGCCTCTAGCGAACAATTGCCCAAAAACATGCCGTCCAGGCCGTTGCCCTCCGACGTAACGTTGCGCAACACCACGTGCCCGCTGCCCTGGGCGGCAATCCCCTGACTGCTGATGGACGAAAAAGTCGTGCGGTCCACCTCCACGCGGCCGTTGACCAGCAGGTTCAAACCGCCCAGGGCGCGCTGCACGCGACTGTCGGCCAGACTAAAGAGGGTGCCGTTCTCCACTTCGCCGCTAAAAGCAAAACCGCATTGTTCCATTTGCACAAAGCGCGCCTCAACCCGCCCCGGCGACACCAGACGCACGCCGTACCAAATCTCGTCGCGGGCGCTGGAGTCCAATTCAAAAGAAGCGGCGCGCCCCGCCTCGCCCTCCACCACCAGTTCGCCGGCGACGATCAATTCCGTCAGCGCCGGCCGCACGCCGTTGCCGCTCAGGTCCACAGGACTAAAGCGCAATTCGGCGCCGGCCTCCACTACCAGGCGGGCGTCCTGCGGCACCAGCAGGTCCAGCGGAATGCGCTGCACCCCGGCCAAGCGCGTGGTGCCCTCCGGCAGGCGGGTGCGCACCACGCCGTAGCGGGCGTGCTCCACTTCCAGATCGTCCGTCACCGTTTGACCGTTCAGCAAAAAGACGCCCAGCCAATCGTTGGCGCGCTGCCGCGTTTCTCCCGAAACCAGGCGTGCGCCGCCCTGTAACTGCAACTCGCCGTAGACCAGCAGTTCGCTGCGTTCTGCGTCAAACCCCTGTCCCCTGCTGTCGCCGCGCCCAAAGCGCACCTCCGTCCCCGCCGCCAGGGTCAGGCGCGCCCCCGGTTCCACCACAATATCCCCGTCCACCGCCACCGTACCCGACCAGGTGGTGTCGCTCACAATGTGGCCGGCCTGTGGCTGGCGCAGCAAAATGTCGACGATCATGCGGCCGCCGTCGGCGCGGATATTCTCCACCGCAAAACCCAACGGCACGTTGCGCGCAAAACCGGCGTGGGCGCTAACGCCCGGATTGCTGTCGTAGGCAAAGCGCGTAAAGCGCACTCCGTCAAACGGATCGGTGGCGTCACCCTGATTGCCGTTGTGGGAACTCGCGTAAGAATTGTCGCGCGCGAAAAAATCCAAATTGTCGCCGCCGCCCACCGGGTCGGCCGTGCCGCCGGGAAAGCCGCGGTCGACGAACAGCCCGTCGGCACAGACCAGGTCGACCTGCTTGTGGCGCTCCTCGTCGTTGTCGGCGCGCTCGTCCACGTGCCAGATCATCAGCCCCCCGCCCGGGATATTGCGGTCGTAAAACGAGCCAGCCGCCTGGCGGTTGGACAGCAGGAAGTACTCATCCTGACTCACGGTAATCTTGTAGACCTTGCCGCCCTGGTCGATATCTTCTATAACCACGTCGCACAGGCTTTCTTGCACTTCCACCAAATTCTCATTGTCGACGCCGATCCAGCCCAATTGGGCCAGCGACCAGGCACAGAAAGCGTTGGGACCGTCCTCCACTCCCCACCCCAGCGTGCCCAAACCCATCAACCCCCATTTGCCGATGCCGGCGCTGTCCATCTCGGGCTCAATCTCGCCCGTGGCGGTTACGGCGCTCTGGTCGAACAGATCGGGCAGCCCCAGCACGTGGCCGAACTCGTGGCACATGGTGCCGGCCGTCACCGTGAAGACGTGACCCCGCTGCGTTGTGCCGCCAAAGCCAGTAAAGCGGCTGGGGATGCGGATAAAACCGCCGCCCGCCGCCGCATCATTGCTAATGTAATCGGTGTCGAGCCCCAGCGAGGCAAAACCCGTGGCCGTCGATAAGAAAAAGCCCCGCGGCACGGTGAGCAGGTTGATAAAAACGACGTCCACATAGCCGTCGTCGTCGCCCGAATTGGGCACCCCGTCCGGACCGTCGTTGTCAAAGCGCCCCAGGTCGACGTCGCGGTCGGCCTGCCCCAAAATTTCCAGATTAAATTCGCCGAATTTGCCCACCCCCCCTTCTATCTCCGCCGTATACGCCGACGCCTCGCGCAACGAACTGTAGCGCCGCGGCAAGACCTCTCCCCGCACCGTCAACTGCCCGCGCGACATCTCGTTGTAAAAATGGGTAAAACTACCCGGCCGATTTGCGTTGAACAAATCACTGGCCCACGACGGCGCCGCATCCTCCCCTTCTGCCTCTCCCTTAAACTTGGTAAAAATGACCAGGGCGCCAATACTGCCCTTCGTCTTCACCGCCGCCTTAGCAGCCTTTAGCGGCTGCCCCACATCGCGCCAGCACAGCACTTCCGCATAGCCGGCGTTCAGCAACAACCCCAGCGTCAGAACAATCGGCGGCACAGAAAAGCCCCCAGAGAAGGTTTTGAAAAGAGGCTCGATGTGTCCGTCGCCCGCTGCGCGTCTAAGACACCCTCTCCAGAGACGCCCCCAAGGGCCACTCAACCATTCTTTTCTTTTACTCACCCACTACCCCAGCGAGTCAAAGGTGCTGCCGAAGCGCTCCAGACTAAAGCCCCCCTTGCCGCGCAATTCGCTGCGCGCCGCTACCAGCAGTCGCGCCCGACTGTCCGTCTGCCGCATGTGCACCTGCCGTCCCTGCAATACGCCCCCGGTGCCCTCTATCACCTCGCTGACCAGACCGCCCATAAACGGCACGGCCGCCCTCACCTGCCCGCTCAACTGGCGCACCAAACCGCGCCCGCCCGCCGGCAGCTCGAAAAGCGAATTTTGCTGTTGGCGGCGCTCCTCGGCGCGCTGCTGCAAGGCCTCTGGCCCCAAACGCGCCAGCGGGTCGTCTGCCGGCGCCCCCCCCGTCGCCCGCAGCGAGTGAATTCCCTGGCCGTCGCGCAGCAAATTGACGTTGAACGAGGTGCGCAGCTTCTGCTGCAAACTGCGCATGCGCAGGTCGTTGCTCGAGGCGCGCTGGGTTTCCTGGGTGGCGGCGGGAATCAGCATGTCTATTTATCAAACGACTCGTCGGGCGGCGGGCTCTGACACTCGCGGATAAATTCCCGCGTCTCTGCCTCGTAGGTGAGAAAGGGGTCGTCGAGGTTGAGGTATTTCTCGTCTTCGACGTAGATGGAATCCCAGTCTATCACGTAGCGCGCCTTTTGCCCGGTGAGAACGCGCATCACTTCGGCGCGCGACCAGGCCCGCGTGTTTTGCGGCGGCGTCACAATGGCGCGATTGACCCGCTCCTCGTCCACCACCGTCTTCATAGTGCCGTGATCGCGCATTTCAAAATAGAGCCCCTTGGCCGGGTTGAGGTTGTGGTATTCCAAGTCCAGACTCTGGAGCCACGGGTCGTTCCAGTCGAGGTTCTCCTGGCGCATGAAATTTTCCAACAGCCACTTCTTGGCCACCCAGTCGATGCGATCGATCAGACACATGGGGTCGTACAAGAGAGCATCGAGCACAAAGCGCCACTCCTTGAGGATCCAGTCGGATTCCTCGTCGCGTCCACGCAAATAGCGCTCGGCCAGCTCCAGGTAGTGGAATTGCACCTCCGACGCCGTGGTGTAGGAGCCGTCCTTAAGTTGCACCTCCCACTTAAAGGTGAGGTCGCGCGAGATGTCGCGAATGGCCTGCACCGCGTCGAGCAACTCGATATCGGGCACCACCTGTTCTTCCAGCAAGTCCAATATGAGCGCCGTGGTGCCGACCTTGAGCGCCGTGGCGTACTCCGACATATTAGAATCGCCCACCAGCAAGTGCAGGCGCCGGTACAGGCCCCAGTCGGCCAGCGGCTCGTCGCGCGTGTTAATGATGGCGCGGCTGAACTGGATCCACTGGTAGATCTCGGTGACGATGTGGTCGGCGCGCTGCGAGATCTGATAGGTGACGCCTTCGTCCTCGGCGCTGCCGTACTCAAAGATGTCGGTGTGGCAGCCCACCCGACCCGAGCCGGCAAAAATTTGCCGCGTCACAAAAAAGGGCAACATGGCCGGCAGCAACACCTGCGAAAAGGGTAATTCGCGCCGCACCAGATAATTCTCGTGACAGCCAAACGTCGCCCCGGTGTAGTGGTCGATGTTGTTCTTAAAAAACGACGCTGTCTCGGCCAGGCCCAATTGGTCCAGGGCGCGCTGCACCACGGTTTCGCCGGCCCGGTCGGTGGCCACCAGATCGAAAACACTGGAGCACTCGGGGGTGGCGTATTCCACGTGGCCCATGTCGATGTAGAGACGCCCTCCATTGAACAGAAAACCGCCGTTGCCCGGCGGCTCGTCGCGGCCCCGGTAGTGGATGTCCACCACTCCCAGGTCTTCGCGGTGGAACACGTGGTCCTTGGTCTTGACCGAAATAAAATCGGGACTTAAGAAAGGGTCGGAGTCGGGCGGCAGGCAGCCGTATTCCGTCTCTATGCCGAATATGCGCTTGTCCATAGGCCCTAGTTTTTGTATGTGGCCAGCGCTGCGTCCAATTCGCCGGCGTCCAGCAAACGAAACTTGGTTTTGGCCCCCACGCCGCGGTCGAGCACGGCGGCCTCCACCTTGAGATCCCGCAAGGCCTCCCCCAGATAATCGCGCACCACATCGGGCGCGGCGTCCGCTTCCGGATCGCGCGCCAGCAAACGGCCGGCACCCCAGGCCTCGAGGCCGCGTTGCAAAGCCTCCTCCAAAGAAAGTTCGTCAACGGTGCCGTCGAGCCGCGCAACAATGCCCTCAGCGCTCTCGGCCGTGCCGCTCACCGCGGCGCCGTGCTGGCGGCCGGCAAAAGAACCGTCGGCGTCTATGGTGTAAAACGCGTCTTGGCCATTGGGCGGGTCGAGTTCCACCATGAGCACGCGCGCCGTAAAGGGCGAGCGGAAAATTTCGTCGAAGGCCGCCTTCATCAGCGGCCCAATGCCAAAACTCACCAGACGTTGCAAATTGATGTCGCGCGCCGACAAATTAAACGCCTCGGTGTGGGCGATGTCTATAACCGCCTTGCGCAATTTTTCCATGTCGGCCGGGTGCCCGATGGCGGCAAAGGCGATCTGATTGTACACTTCAAATATTTTGCGCGGCCCCGGCGTCGTCGTCAGCAAAAGCGCGCCTTGGGCGTAG
>CAXGRO010000172.1:0-10036 GCA_964012055.1 uncultured bacterium | reverse complement strand
ATTTCCGGCGGCAGCCAGCCGCCCTCCCACGGATAGGTCCAGGCGCGCTCGGTGGTGGTGATGAGCACCTGGTGTTGTACGCCGGTCGAGTCGAGTCGGGCCGGGTCGAGGGCAAAGTGGTTGCCCCAGATAAAGAGCTGGTCGCCCAGGTTGCGGGTGATGGGCGACTGCGCGGAGAAGTGGGCGCCGACGGCGCGAATGAGGAAGGGCAGGGCGACTCTTTGCGGGTCGTACTCGCGCACCGCCGTGCGGTTGACCTGGGTTTCCAGGTCCAAGTGGGAGCGCGTCTGGTCAAAGAGCACCTGGCGCACTTGTTCGACGCCAAAGCGGCGCAGGTAGGGGTCAAAATCCTGAAACTGCGGTTGCGGCCAGTACACCGTTTGAAACCCGGTGCCGCGGTACTGGCGCTGTTGGATGTTGAAGTGCTGCAGGGCGACGATGGCCTTGCCGCCTTGGGCCAGGTGGCCGCCGAGCAGGGCGGTGATGGGGGTGGAGTCGCGTCGCGGCTGGAACCACAGGAAGACGTCGACGTCGGGCGGCAGGTGGGGGTCGCGCGGGTTGATGTAGGAGACGCGGTAGCCGTAGTCGCGTAGTAGCGCTTTGCACTGGCTGTAGACGTCGACGCCGCCGGGCGGTATGAGGCCCTTCTTGTGGAAGTCCTCCAGAGCCTCGGCCGGCGACAGACGCGGCAGGTCTGAAATAATGGCCACGTGGGGCGCGCGCCCCTGTTCGAGGCGCTGCAGGGCGGCGGCGACGAGGAATTCGAGGTGCGGCGCTGTTTGCGCGTCGAGGCGGGGGATGGCGGTGTGAATACCGCCCTTTGCCAGTTGCAGGGAGCTCCACACCTGCTGGCTGGCGAGCGTGTCGTTGAGCACGCGCTCGATTTCAAAGGGCTGCAGCGCCTGCGCCTGCAATTGTTGTTGCTGCGGCGGCGCCAGGTGTTCCGGGTGTACGGTGCGCAGTGCGATGTTGCCGCTGGCGAGCAGGTTTTGGACGTCGGCGGCAACGGGTTTGAGCGCCGGCGGCAGCAACGCCTTGGGGCTGGTGTAGAGCGTCACCTGGACGCCGTTTTGCCGCGCCATGGCCTCTTGCGTTAGAGTTGCCGGCGTATTTATGGCATCAACGGTGAAGTCGAGATAGAGGCGGTCGCCGTAGCGCCACACGTAGGTGCCCACGCCGACCAGGACGAGGGCGCCGGCCAGGCGCGTCGCAATCCAGGTGAGTCCGCGCATTGCCGGCAGGTTGCCGCCGCCGCCGAGATAGCGGCGCAGACCCATACCCAGCAGCACCAGCGGAATGAGGCCGACGGCGGCAAAGCGCCAGAACAGCCGCGCGCCGTCGCCCAGGGCGGGAATGGTGGGCGGCGCCGGGCGTTCGACGCGGTTGCGCACCAGGCGCTCGGGGGCGGCGTAGGTGCGCACCAGGGTGCGCAGAAAAACGCGATGGGCGTAGCCCGGCTGGTTGATGATGCCGTCCTGGAAGAGGGCGGCGCTGGCCAGCACAAAAATCTGTCCTTTCCAGGGGTCGTTAGCTTTAAGCAGGACCATGAGGTTTTGCTTGGGCACGGCAAATTGGGCGGCCAGGTCGGCATTGCCGAAAACGTCGAGAGGCAAGGGGCTGACCCAGGCGTTTTCGGTGGTGGTGCCGACGATTTCGGCCTGAAATCCGCTGCCGGCCAATTGCTGCGGGTCGATTTCGAGGGCGCTGGCGGCGACAAAGTTGAGGCCGCCGCGCGCCGGCGCCACAAAGCTCTTCAAATTGTAGAAGGCAGGCAGGCAGCGCAGGTGGAAGGGCGCCTGCACTTCGCGCACCTGCCCGGCCGTGTCTTGCAGACTGACGACGCCGTTGTTGGTGTCCATCAACAGGTCGGGCAGCGGCCGCAGCCCCAGCGGCTGCAGCAGATCGCGCCAGCCGTCGGGCAAGAGGCGCGCCTGGTAGAGCGTCTCATTCTCTTCCAGGGCATAGCCCACGTTGTAGGCGCTACCGGCCAGAATGGCGGTGCGCCCCGAGTCGACAAAGCGCCGCAATTGGCGCACGTGCTCGGGCGTGACCACGGCCGGCTGCATCCAGAATAATACGTCGGCCTCCAGAGGGATTGATGGACTGCTTTCGAGGTCGAGTTGGATGACGCGGCCGTACTCGCCCAGAAAGTGCCCCAGCAGTTGGAAGTAGGGGGGCGCCGCCACCGCAAAGGTGGGCTGCGGCGCCTGCGCCTGGGTTTTGAGGTGGGCGACGATCAACTCTTCGAGAAAGGGCAGATGGGCCGGCCCGATGCCCTGAATGAGCACATCGCGCTGGCCCTGGTTGGCCAGCACCAGCGAAGCCCAGATCTTCTCCTCGCTGTGCTCGTCGTGCAGTACGCGCCGCACGCTAAAGGAGGATGCTTTGCGCCGCGCCGCGTAGGCGACGCCGGCCGCGCCGCTCTGCTCGGGGTAGATGACGCGGTAGTCGAGGCGGCCCGGTGCCTGGGCCTTGAGGGCGGCGAGCAGGCGGCGCACCTGGTCTTCGACGTCTTTTAAATGCGAGGGCATCTGCTGTCGCTGCGAGACGAAGAAGGTGAGGTTTATGTTGTGTTTGAGCCCGACCAAAAAGGCGCGGGTGTCGGCGGCCAGGGTGGCCGGCTCGCGCCCCCCCAAATCGAGCTGCAAGCCGCCCCACTGCTGCAAAAGGCGGCCGGCGTAGACCGCCACCAGCAGGAGCAGGGCAAAGGCCGCGATGCTCTGCAGCAGAAAGCGGTGCCTCAATGTTTGCTCCGTTGCAGGGTGATTTCGTTCATCCAGATAAAGAAGGCGCTCATCAAGGCAAAGTAGAGCACGTGGCCCAGGCTGACGACGCCGCGGCCAAAAGCTTCGTAGTGGGGCAGCACCGAGATCGACTCGTAGAGCCAGGTGCCCAGCTGCCAGGCCGGCGCCAGCCCGTCGATTACCTCGACGACTTTTTCGTGGCCGCTGAGGACAAAGAAAAACCCCAGCAAGGTGGCCAGCACAAAGGCGACGATCTGGTCGCGCGTCAGCCCCGAGGCAAAGAGGCCAAAGGCCAGAAAGAACGCCCCCAAGAAGAGCGCCCCCAGGTAATTGGACAAAATTAGCCCCACGTCGGGCTCGCCCAGCCACAGCAGCATGGCGACGATGGGCAGGCTGCCCAGGAGTATGAAGGCGTAAAAGCAGAGGGCGGCGACAAATTTGCCCAGCACGATCTGCACCGAGAGCAGCGGCAGGGTCATGATCAATTCAAAGGTGTGCTGCGCCTTTTCCTCGGCCCAGGAGCGCATGGTGATGGCCGGCACAAAGGGAATGAGCAAAAAGGGCAAAATGTCGAAATAGGCCGACATGTCGACGACGCCGTTTAGAAAAAAAGAATTCATAAAGGTGGTGCAGGAGAGCACCAGAAAGACGGTGGCGTAGATGTAGGCGATGGGCGAGTCGAAGTAGGCCTCCAGCTCGCGTCCGAAGACGATGCGGATGCCGTGGGCCCACTGCCCCGGGCTGAGTCGGTCGCTGTCAGGCATGGGCGGAGGAGGTGCGCACGAGGTGGGCAAAGATCTCTTCGAGCGAGGCGCCGGGGATGCCGGCCTGCTGGGCCAGGTCGTCGACGCGGCCGTCGCCCATGAGTTTGCCCTGGTGGATGATGAGGACGCGGTCGCTGATGGCTTCCACGTCGGCGATGATGTGGGTGCTAAAGAGAGTGGCGCGGTTGGGCTTGAGGGCCTGCAGCATGTCGCGGAAGGCCAGCACCTGCAGCGGGTCGAAGCCGTGGGTGGGCTCGTCGAGCAGCAAAATGGGCGGGTCGTGGATGAGCGCGGTGGCCAGGCCAATGCGCTGGCGGAAGCCGGTGGAGCACTGGTTGACGCGCTGTAGCAGCACCGACTCGATGTCGCAGAGTTCGACGGTGGCGTCAAAGCACTGGCGCAATTGCTCGCCGCGCAAGCCGCGCGCCTGGCCGATAAAGCGTAGGAATTTGTCGACGCGCATGTCTTGATAAAGCGGTGTGTCGCCGGCCAAATAGCCTATTTTGCGGCGTGTCGCCAGGGGGTGTTCCACCACGTCGAGCCCGTCGACGGCGATGCGCCCCGCCGTGGGGTGGATGTAGGTGGAGAGCATCTTGAGAGTGGTGCTCTTGCCGGCGCCGTTGGGGCCGACAAAACCGACGATTTCGTTTTTGTCGACGCCGCAGGTGATGTCGTTGACGGCGGTGAGGTTGCCGTAGCGTTTGGTGACCGATTCGATGCGGATCATAAGGCCAAAAAATAAAGAAAAAACGGGCGGGCGGACAAACTATTTTGCCGCGGTATTAGCCGTGGAAGACTTCGATGCGCGATGCCTCTTTGTCCGACACAGTGGCAGGGTCGAGCGCGTTTTTGCCGAAGACGACGGGAAAGGTGTCGCCGGTGAGCACCGAGCGGGTGGCCGCGTCCATGTAAGTGGTGCTAAAGGCGCGCCGCGGCGCCCCCGTGGTGTTGACGCCCGAGCTGTGCAGCAGGAAGTTGTGCAGCAGGATGGCTTCCCCGGCCTCCGCTTCCAGATCGATGGCCTTTTCGGCTACTTCGTATTGGATCTTTTCCTCTTCGGTGGGGAAGTGGCCTTTGTTGATGATGCCAAAGTTGTTGCTGCCCGGCACAATTTGCATGCAGCCGCTGGCCACGGTGGCCGCGTCCAGCGCCGTCCACACGGTGGTGGTGGGGTTGGTGTCGATTTTCCAGCCGGTGCCCACGTCTTGGTGCCAGGCTAAGACGGTGCCGCGCTCGGCGGGTTTGTTCATGAACATGGAGCGGAAGACGGCGACTTCTTGGCCGACGTAGCGCCGGGCGATCTGGCGGAAGAGGGGATATTGCATGTAGGCGAGGAAGAGGGGGTCTTGTTCCAAATCGTCGACGCGCCGGTAGTTGAGGGTGGGTGTTTGGTTGCCGGTGGTGCGACCCATTCTGGCTTCGGGCGATTTGGGGTCGAGTTGGAAGCGCATGTTGGGGTAGTGGATGCGGCCCATCATGATGTCGTTTATGCGCTGTTGCAGGGCGGCGAGTTGGTCGGGGGAGAGGACGTTGCCCAGGCGCAGGTAGCCCTGTTCCATGAATTGGGCGTGGTGGTGGTCTTCGAAGGAGGTGAGTGGCTTTAGGGGCATGGTTTACCTGGTGTGTGCTGTTGATGAGATTGTGGTGTATAAAGTGGGAGGTTTTACTAGGTATTAGCAAGTATATTTTTTGATTTCTTGATATTCTGAGTTGGTTCTGTCGGGGATCACCCCCTACCTGACCTTCGCTGACGTTGAATTGGCTGCGCTAGGTACTGGAGGGGAGCTATCCTTCTAGGATAGACTCAAGGTAGCTACGAGAAGTGATTAAAGCTTCGTCGGTATCGCGGCCGAAGCCGCCCGATTTGGGCAGGCCGCCGATTTCGAAGATGGCGGGACCTCTGAAACCATTGGCTTGTAGGTGCTGGAAATAGGATGGGAAGTCGATGTTGCCCTGGCCCAAAGGGAGGTTGGTGGTTGGTTTCTGGGAGTGGCGTGTCTGAGACGTGGAGCATGCTCATTCTGTTTGCTAGGGCTTGAAAGGTTGGGGCGTGTTGTGGGGCGGTGTGGTTTAGGTCCCAAACGAAGCCCAGATCGGGGATTTGGTTTAATAGCTCGGCGCATCTATCGGGATGGGCAAACATGAAGGCTTCTGGGTCGTTATTCTCGATGCCGAATTTAAAGCCGTGGTCGCAGGACAGGGAGGTCGCCGTTTTGATTTGGGATAGGAATACGTCTTCCTTCTTGGCCGCGGAACTGGATGGCGCAAAAATTGTGGTCGCCGGCGAAGCGGATTTTTGTAAGGTTGAAATTCGTAAGTGGTTATTTTTCAACAAGTTACAAATTTCAATATCTATTTGTCTAAGCCGTTATTTATCAATGACTTACAAAAAGTGTCCACAGTATTGTTAATTGAGGCAGCAGTGGAACCAGGACTTCCTTTGGATAACATAGAGATAAAAATCTAGAAGCGCGCTCGGATTGCAGCAAAAATCTCGTGTGAAATACCCGCTCGTCAAAAGCCGCGAGTCCCAAATTTTGCGGGTTACACAGGGATAAGTTTGTACAGCTGACGGTTGCATAGTAAAGCGATACGCCTGTTGGGTGGAGGGCTTGTGTTCTGATTCGACTTCTGCATAGTCTGTCTGAGCTGCACACGCCCACATCACAATTTTTACTGCAATGCCAACGGCATGGGTGAGGGTGGCCGAAGTGCGGCGGCAGAATTCCTCGTGTAGATTGTTGAGGCTTTTGAAGTGATCTCCTTTGATCCGACTCTCAGAGGAGTTGGCGTTCGAGGTAATCGGCTGACGGTCGTTTATTGTCACGAAGTCCATCACCGTATATGTGTCTGTCGTCTCTTTTTGCTCTGGCGTTTCCCACGTTGGTACGACCATAATTTTATCGACGCGCAGGTCCCATTCGTCTGTCCCTACGTCTACGCCCGCACGGTACTCGACCACGGATTTGCGCGTCTTGAATTCTTCCATGGCCATGGTCCGCACCGCCTGCTGTGCTCGTTCCATGGCGGCGGCCTCCTTTTCGGGTAAGTATGACCTGTACCAGCCTACGTTGTCAGGTTCGGTTTTTGCGTAAACGATCAGCAGCTTCCAGGTGGGGAAACCGTATTCCTTGGCGATGACGTGCTGAGGTTCCTGCAGGGAGAAGTCGCTCGCCAAAACGGTGGTTGCGGGGGCGCCGGCCAGGCGCGGCAGGTTGGCCGCAATGCGCCTGGCGGCGGTTGCGTAGCCGGCTCGGTGGTCTTTGGCCAGGTCTTTTGCTTGGTTGCGTAGCTGGCGCAGATTGGACTGGGTGGGAAGGTGCTTGGACATGGCAGATCCTCTTTCGTCGTGTCGCCTGGTGTCCGCTAGAGCAGGCAGAAAGAAGGTTGCGAAATATGAGAAAAGTAAAGGTGGCCTCAGACCTTCCCGCGGACGTGGGGGCTTCCTTTAAAGCGCACCCGTAAGCTATCCTGGTGAAGAACCATTGTCAAGTAATTTTCAGGGGTTTGCTGCTCTCTTGACGGGGTTATCTGGGCCGCCTATCTCTATGGGTAAATGAAAACGAATATCAAAATCTTTCAAGGTACGGCGGCGCACTTAGAGAAAGTTGGAGATGAGTCCGTCGAACTCGTCGTCACGTCGCCGCCCTATCCCATGATCGAGATGTGGGACGAAGTCTTCTCGGCGCAGGATGGGGAGATTTTGAGTTGCCTTGAAGACGGACGCGGGGCCGACGCCTTTGAACGCATGCACGGCGTGCTCGACGAGGCCTGGGGTGAAGTGTGTCGAGTGCTGCGACCGGGCGGCATCGCGTGCATCAATATTGGAGACGCCACCCGCACGCTCGATGGCGACTTTCAACTCTATTCCAATCATTCGCGGATTCTGACCTCTTTTCTACGTCTCGGTTTTGCCGCCTTGCCGGACATTTTGTGGCACAAGCCGACCAATGCGCCGAATAAGTTCATGGGGTCGGGCATGCTGCCCGGCGGAGCCTACGTGACGTATGAGCACGAATACATCTTGGTGCTGCGCAAAGGGCGGCGGCGCGATTTTGCGGCGGATAAAGAGCGACGGCGCCAGAGCGCGTTCTTCTGGGAAGAAAGAAATGTGTGGTTCTCCGACGTGTGGTTCGACATCATGGGGACCGGGCAGGAATTGGTAGACAAAGCGACGCGCCAGCGCAGCGCCGCCTATCCCTTTGAGTTGGCCCATCGACTCATCTGCATGTTTTCTATGCAAGGAGATATGGTGCTCGATCCCTTTGCCGGGACCGGCACTACGCTGGCAGCGGCACTGATTGCGGGGCGCAGTGCCGTTGGTGTAGAGTTCGATAAAACGCTAATCCCCAAGATTGGCGCCTTGTTGAAATCTGTACCTTCTTTTGCGGAGGGTTATAACCGGGATCGCCTCTGGCGACACATTCAGTTTGTGGCGCAGCGCAGCGCCGACGTGGGACCATTAAAGTACCACAACCACCACTATGGTTTTCCCGTGGTGACGGCGCAGGAACAGGAGCTTCTCTTTCCCGAGGTGAAATCGGTAAGGGAAAGCCGCAAAGCCCAGTTTGCGATTTCTTATCAGGGAAAGCCGCAAACCGAATTTGTGCGGGAGTGGTCATCCGAAGAGATCGACCAATATATAGACCCCCCCCCGACATAGACCTGAACAGTCGAAAGCGCCGCTCGCCTACGTCAGCTAAGGAACGGCAGAGCCGAACGCGCCGCTAGTTTTGTCGACGCCGTACTCGATCTTATTGCTTTACTTCGAGGGTGCGCAAGCGGTTGAGGGCGGCGGCCAGTTCAAAGGTGCGGAAAAGGGCGTGGTCGCCCATCTTGCGGTTGTCGAGCACGTCCAGCCCGTCGCGCTCGATGTCTTGTATGACCTGATTTAGCACCTGGGCCAGCGGTTGCTGGCCGTCCATGTGTTCTTCGCGGGCGTAGTAGAGGGCGGCGGCCAGGGCGCGGGTTTGGCTGGGGTCGACGAGTTGTTCCACGGCGCTCAGGTCGATGGTCTCTTCGCCAAAGAGCACGGTGCGGGTGCCGCGCGTTTTGATGTTGACCTCGCGGCGGCCCTTGCGCGCGTTGAGGCTGTGGGGCAAGGGTATGCGGGGGGTGAGGGCGCCAAACGCGTCGCCGCCCTCGGCGCGGCGCTGCGTTTGCAGGGTTGCGGCGATGTCTTTGGTCTCTTGGGTGACGTTGCGCGGCAGGTAGTTTTCCATGGCTATAACTGTGTCGGCCACGTCAAAGTAGTCGCCGCTGCCGCCCACCACCAGCACGGTGGAAACGCCGTGCTCCTGCCACAGCTGGCGCACCCGGTCGATGAGCGGGGTGATGGGCTCGTTGTTTTTGGTGATGAGCTGCTGCATGCGCTGGTCGCGGATCATGAAGTTGGTGGCCGCCGTGTCTTCGTCGATGAGCAGGGCGCTGGCGCCCACTTCGAGGGCTTCGAGGATATTGGCCGCCTGCGAGGTGGAGCCGGAGGCATTGTCGGTGCAAAAGGCGTCGGTGGCGCGGCCGTAGGGCAGGTCTTTGATAAAGGGCGAGATGTTGACGCCGGCAACGCGGCGGCCGTCTTCGGCGCGCACCTTGACGGCACTGGAGTCGGTGACCACCAGGTGGCGGCCGTCGTCGGGTATGTGGTTGTAGACGCCGCGCTCCAGGGCGTTGAGCAGGGTGGACTTGCCGTGGAAACCGCCGCCGACAATGAGGCTGACGCCGCGGGGGATGCCCATGCCGCTGACGGGGCCGGCGTTGGGCAGGTCGAACTGCGCTTGCAGGCTAGGCGGCGCTTTAAAGGGGATGGCGTTGTCGTCTAGGGGGCGGTCGTCCACCCCGGAGCGGCGCGGCAAGACACTGTCGTTGGCGACAAAGGCGACCAGGTTTTGGTCGGCCAGCTGGCGGCGCAGGGCGTCGGCGTCTTCGCTGCTTTCTACGTAGCGCTGGATGAGTTCGGCGTCGTTGTTGCGGTAGTGCAGGGCGCGGTCTACGATGGCCGGCACGTCGTCGCAGAGCAGGGCGCCGGCCTCGCGACCCAGCACGCGGCGGCCGGCGGCGGGCAGGCCCACGGCAAAGCGGGCTTCTACCCAGTCGGCGGTGATGCTGACGCAGGTGCGCTCGATGATTTGTTGGCCGGGGGTATCGATTTCTATGAGGCCGCTTTTGCCGGAGCCGCGGCGGGCGCGGGTTTGCTGGGCGGCGCGGGAGAAGGCGGTGGCCAGGTAGGTGCACAGGGCGATGCGGCGGCTTTTGTTGGCAAAGGCGGCGCTGAGGTAGGCGGCATTTTGCTGGGGGACGCGGACGCGCAGGCGGCTGGGGGCGGCAAAGGGGTCGCCCTGGACGTGGTCGATGTGCAGTGTAAAGGCGGCGAAGTCGTAGGTGTGGTACAGGTCTTTATAGGCTTTGTAGCCGCGGCCGTCGATGCGGCTTAAGGTCGTTTGCAAATCTTCTTGAGTTGGCATTTTCTTTTTTATTTATAGCAATACTGTGGACACTTTTTCGATTTTGAGCGGATTTTTGTAAGGTTGA
>CAXGRO010000171.1:0-10050 GCA_964012055.1 uncultured bacterium | reverse complement strand
TACTTTAGTATAGTGTCGGCGCAACGGCGCGCCGACATGCCGTTGGTGTCTTGCTCGGGGTAGCCGGTCATGCCCAGGCCGGCGATGTTGAGGAAGGCGAGGACGCGGGTGACGGAGTTGTCCATGATGGTTTCTTTGAAGTCTTCAAAGTCGTACCAGCCCGAGCTGCCGGTGTCGACGACGGTGGTGGTGCCGGTATTGAGGTAGTGGGGGTCGGCGAAGAGCCAGGCGTTAAAGCCGCCGAAGGCGTGCATGTGGATGTCTATGAGGCCGGGGGTGATGTAGAGGCCGGAGATGTCGATGGTTTTTTCGGCGGTGCCGGGAATATCGGGGGCGACGGCGGCGATTTTGCCGTCTTTGGTGGCGATTTGGTGGGGAGCGTCGATGTTGTTTTTGGGGTCGATTAGGTGACCGCCTTTGAGGATTAGGTCGTACTGGGGTTCCATGGAATCTCCTTGGGAATGGTTTGGGGTTATTTTAAAGGGAGAGGGGGGTGGGAGCAAGGGGGCGTTTGCCTGGGACGCGGAGAGGGGGAGGTCCCGACGCTCATTCTCGCAACCCATCCATGGGTTGCTCCGATTCATTACCCCCTCTGGGACCTCCCCCTCTCCGCTTGGCGACCGTATGGGTTATTACTACGTTATGGGCCAGCGTAGTTTATGAGACATATGAACGCTGGTGGCAGAGGGGGGGCGGTTTTGCCTATGGTGCTTTGTGGCTGGCCGCCCTGGGACTCACAAAGCACCATAGGCAAGGCCGCCCCCCTCTGCCATCACCAGGCACACGTTAACTAAACCAGCTTCGAAAATCGAAAAAGACCAAGTAGAAACGAATAAAAAAGAAAAGAGGTAGGAGATGTCCGAGAGGATTGTTGATTTGCGCAGCGATACGGTGACCAAACCGACGGATGAGATGCGGGAGGCGATGGTGGGGGCTATAGTGGGGGATGATTCGTTTGGGGAGGATCCTACAGTGAATGAGTTGCAGGATAAAGCGGCGGCTATGGTGGGGATGGAGGCGGCGCTGTACGTGCCCAGCGGGACTATGGCCAATCGCTGTGCGCTGGTGGCGCATACGCGGCCGGGGGATGCGGTGTTTTGTGAGGAGGAGGCCCACATGTATCTGGGAGAGCGTAAGAGTTATGTGAATATTGCTACTTTGGCGCCGCGGACCATAAAGGGGAAGTCGGGGGTAATTAAGCCGGAGCAGGTGGACGAGGCGGTGGAGAGCAGTAATGCGCTGGTGGCGCGGCCGAGTTTACTGTGTTTGGAGAATACGCACAATATGAGCGGGGGGACGGCCTGGTTGCCGGAGGAAGTTGAGGCGGCGGCGGGGGCGGCGCACCGGCACGGGCTCAAGGTGCATATTGATGGGGCGCGGATATTTAATGCGGTGGTGGCCATGGGAGTGGATGTGCAGGATTATACCCGGCATGTGGATTCGGTGATGTTTTGCGTGTCGAAGGGGTTGAGCGCGCCGGTGGGGTCGCTGTTGTGCGGCAGTCGCGAGATTGTGGATCGGGCGCGGGGTATGCGCAAGCGGTTGGGGGGGAGTATGCGCCAGGCGGGCATGGTGGCGGCGGCGGGTATTGTGGCGCTGGATACGATGGTGGAGCGGTTGGCCGAGGATAATGCGCGGGCGAAAAAAATGTACGAGAGGTTGAGCACAATTGAGGGGATTGAGGCGACGCAGCCGGAGCGGCCGACCAATTTTGTGCGGGTTGATGTGGCGGGGATGGGGTGGCAAAGTGAAGATATGTCAAAGAAGTGGAAGGCGTGTGGTATTTTGGGCCATCCACGGCCGCCGACGGCGTTGCGGTTGGTGGTCAATCGGCACATTAGCGATGACGATGTGGAATACGTGGTGCGTGAGACGCGGCGGATTATAGAGGCGGAAAGGTGAGGAGCATTGGCCGAGGGGAAAGTGCGGCTGGATAAATTCCTTGTCGAGGAGGGATTGGTGCGGTCGCGGGAGCGGGCGCGCGATTTGATTGCGGCCGGTCAGGTGGTGGTGGATGGGAAAGCGGTGACGAAGCCGGGGCATGGGGTTTTGGCGGGCAGTGAGGTGCGCGTAGAGGGTGTGGGGTTGCGCTGGGTTTCAAAGGGGGGGCTCAAACTCGAGCGGGCGATGGAAGAGTGGGGGATTGGGCCGCAGGGGTGGGTCTGTTTAGATGTGGGGGCGTCGACGGGTGGGTTTACAGATGTGTTGTTGGCGATGGGTGCGGCTAAGGTTTACGCCGTGGATGTGGGGCACGGGCAACTCGATGAGAAATTGAGGGGAGATGCGCGCGTTGTTAATCTCGAGAAGGTTAATGCGCGGGACATGGATGCGGGGGGGATTGGGGAAGAGGTCGATTTTATTTGTATTGATGTGTCGTTTATTTCGCTCGAGTTGGTTTTGCCGGGGGTTGTGGGGCTATTGAAGATGGGGGGGGAGATGGTGGCGCTGATTAAACCGCAATTTGAAGTGGGGGCGGAGGGGGTGGGCAAGAATGGGGTTGTGAGGGAAGAGAGGATGTGGGAAGTGGCGATTGAGCGGGTGCGGAGGGTTTGTCGAGAGGCGGGATTGAGTGAGGTTGGGGTTATTGCGGCGGGGGAGGAAGAGAAGGGGAAGAATAGGGAGTTTTTGATTTATCTCAAACGTGAAGCATAGGGAGATAAGGGAGCACCAGCAGTGGATGGCTGAAGAAGCGGATGAGAAATTGTGAGCGGTCTTAGTGTAGGAAGGCGAAATGGAGGAATATCCTACTTATAAAGTAGCGGCGGCGCATGTGGCGCCGGTTTTTTTGGAGCGCCAGGCGACGGTGGACAAAGCCTGCTCGCTCATTGCCGAAGCGGCGCGAAACGGGGCGCAGTTGATCGTCTTTCCCGAGACGTATGTGCCGGCGTTTCCGGTGTGGTGTGCGCTGCGGGCGCCGATTCACAATCACGATTTGTTTGGGCGGCTGGCGGCCAATGCGGTGCGGGTGCCCGGGCCTGAAGTGGAACAGGTGGCAGAGGCGGCGCGCAGTGGGGGGATATTTGTGTCGCTTGGGATTAACGAGGGGACGGCGACCAGTGCGGGGACTATATGGAATTCAAATTTGTTGATTGGGGACGATGGCAAGGTGCTATGTCACCATCGCAAGATTGTGCCTACGTTTTACGAGAAGCTGGTTTGGGCGCAGGGGGATGGAGCCGGGTTGCGAGTTTGCGACACGCGGCTGGGTCAATTGGGGTGTTTGATTTGTGGCGAGAATACCAATCCGCTGGCGCGCTTTAGTTTGCTGGCGCAGGGGGAGCAGGTGCACATGTCTACGTACCCGCCGATCTGGCCGTTTGACGACCCACAGGGTAAGGTGAAGTACGATTTGAAACAGGCGATTTTGCTCAGGGCGGGGGGGCACTCGTTTGAAGGCAAGGTGTACAATATTGTGGCGTCGGGATTTTTGGATAAGGCGGCCAGGGAGGAGTTGGGGGCGTTGGACAAGGAGGCCGGGCGGATTCTCGACGGCAATCCGCGCGGGGTTTCGGTGGTGGTGGGGCCGGACGGTTTGCCGTGCAGCGAGATGATGCAGGAGGAGGAAGGGTTGCTCTATGCCGATATCGATTTGGATAGAGAAGTGGTGCCGCGGCAAATTCACGATGTGACGGGTGGCTACAATCGATTTGATATTTTTAAGCTGGAGATCAATCACACGGCTTTGCGGCCGGTGAGTTTTGCAGCGACGGCCGGATCAGATGAGCGCCCGTCGTCGAGATAGGGAAAGCTACGAGGACGGCTGTGAGCGCTGAGGAAACAAAGCGGAAAGCCAATTAACTCTAAAAAACGAGACGTATATGGACATCGGATCAAAAAAACAACTCTTCATCGACGAGCGCTTTATAGAATATCAGACCAATATCACCCTTTGCATGAATCCACCGGTGCAACATCCCGAGCCTTTGCTGGTGCCCGACAAACCGTGGGAAGACATGGGCATTGGTGCTTACAATACGGTATGGCGCGAAGCCGACGGCCGCTTTCGCATGTGGTACGACGCCGGCATGAAAGGCGGCTTGCCCCAGGAAGGGGCGCGGCGTTTGGCCTACGCCGAATCGGAAGACGGGTTGCACTGGACCAAACCCGAGCTGGGGCTCATTCCTTTTAGGGGCTCAACGGCCAACAATATTGTGGCGCCGCACAACGAGCGCCAGAGTTTGCAGGGGGCCTGTGTGTTTCGTGACGAGCGCGCTCCGGAGGCAGAGCGCTACAAATTGTGGACCAAATTTCAGCCCACCGACGACGAGATAAAGGCGGGGGTGATGTACGGGCTGTGGGCAATGCATTCGCCGGACGGCATCCACTGGCAGGTTTATCCCAACCAACCCAATCCGCCCGACACCATGTGCGACACGCAGAATATGTTTTTCTGGGACGACCGGCTCGAACTGTATGTCGGCTATACGCGGGTGCGCGAGACCCAAATTAACGACGAAGCCGCCGAGGCGACCGATTGGAAACACTATCGCTGCGTGGGGCGCATTACCTCGCCCGACTTCCAGAATTGGTCGGACCTAGAAATTACATTTGAGGCCGATGAGACGGATTTGGGCATCCCGGTACCGTCGCGGCGGGGAGACCCGCGCTCGATCATGGACTTTTACACCAGCTGTGCGATGAAATACTACGAAGCGCAGGATGTGTATTTGATGTTTCCGGCGGCCTATTATCACTGGGGAGAGAACGATTTTCCGGCCAAGATGGACGTGCAAATGCTCACCAGCCGCGACGGTGCAAACTGGCAGCGGGCGGGCGGCCGCAAGCCATTTATGCGGTTAGGGCCAGACGACAGTTCTTACAGTGCCATCATATTTTCCAATCCCTGGTTGATTCCGGTGGGCGATGATTTATGGTTTTATTTTAGCGGCACGGCACGGCACCACGGGGGCATGAAGGACAAGGTAGCAGAACGCGAGGCCAGTCGCAAAAGCGCCATCTTTCGCTCCACTATGCGCAAGGACGGGTTTATTTCGGCCGATGCGGGGTACAGCGGCGGGGAGTTGACCACGCCGCTGCTGCAATTTGACGGCAGCCGCCTCGAATTGAATTGCGATTGCGGCGCCGGGGGGTGGCTCAAGGCCGAAATTCTGGATGCCGAAGGTCGGCCGGTGGAGGGGTTCAGCTATGACGATGCCGATGTGGTGCTGGGCAATTCTGTGGCGAAGACGGTCACCTGGCAAGGCAAGAGCGACGTGGCCTCACTGGCGGGTAAGCCGGTACGCCTGCGCTTCGTCATGCGCGACATGAAGCTATACGCTTTCCACTTCCCCCAGTAAAATCCGATCACTGCAAATCGACGTCCAGTATATACCGCGCCGCCGGCGATACCCGCTTCCAGGTTTCGTGGCGCAAATAGTGTCGCTGGTCGGTCTGCTGCGTGTATTCGCGCGTCGTAAAATAGCAGTGCATGGCGCGTCGCGATTTGTCCTTACTGCGATTGAGCGTGCCGCCGTGCCAGGTTTGGCTGTTAAACACCGCCACCGTGCCGGCCGGGGCGATCAGGTGCACTTCGTCGGGTTGGGGGGCGGTGGGGTCTTCCAAGACGTTGCGCGGGTTTTTGCCCAAGTGCGAGCCGGGCACCAGGCGGGTGCAGCCGTTTTCTTCGCTAAAATCGTCCAACAACCAAATGGAGTTGCACACGTAGAAGCGCCCGTCGTAGTCCTTGCCCCAGTCGGCGTGCAGGCCCTGGAGGCCCTGGCCGGGCAGGGCGTCGCGGCCGTTGAGCGATGAGAGCTTAAAGTCGCGGCCGATGGCGTGGTGCACGGCGGCCAGCACTTTGGGGTGGGTGTAGACGCGGTCGAAAACGGGGCCCTTGTTGGCCAAATCGGACAGGCGCCGGGTGCCTGCTTCCTGGTGTACTTCTATGCCGGCGTGTTCGCCTTCTTCTTCGCAGAGTTCTTCAAAGCGCTGGCGCAATTGTTCGAGCCACTCGGCTTCGATGAGGTTAGGCAAAACGACAAAGCCGTTTTTTTCCATGTCGTCTTTTTCTTTCTCGCTCAGGGTGGTGTCGTCGACGCCGAGGGCGGTGAGGGCGTTGGTAATGTTCACTGGATTGGGATCCTTTGGGAAGATGGATTATGATCTGGCAGAAATCTATGGGTTCGGCTGGTTTTGGACAATGCGGGGTGTATTTGGGAAATGATGGAAAGCCTTTTGGCAAGCTGTGGCGTATTGTGCTAAATTATAAATTGCTAAAAGGAGATCGAAACATTGGCTACTAAGAGCAGTAATCGCTCCATCGCCTGGTACAGAACGCCGGTGGAGCGCGAAGTTATGCAGGCACTCAATAAGCGCAGCGACTGGAAGGCTTTTTTGCAGACCGGGGCGCACATAAGTTTGATTGTGCTGACGGGGGCGGTGGCCTGGCAGGTGCAGGATCGGCTGTATTTGCTGTTGCCGGTGTTATGGCTCTATGGCACTTTCTACGTATTTCTGCTCAATGCGACGCACGAATTGTCGCACAATTCGGTGTTTAAGACGCGGTTCCTTAACGATATTTTCTTGCGCCTCTTCTGTTTTTTGGGGTGGCGCAGCTACGTCATGTTCTGGTCGAGCCACGCCGAGCACCATAAATACACGCTGCACCAACCGGACGATTTGGAAGTGGTGCTGCCGCGGGCGTTGACGCTGGGGGAGTTTTTGCGCACGGCGTTTGTCGACCCGTGGACGTTTTTTGCGACGATGAAGAAGACCGTCGAACTCAGTATGGGGCGGGTCAGCGGCGAGTGGGAGGAGTATCTTATAGAAATGGCCGATGAGGACAAACGCCACAGGCTGGTCAATTGGGCGCGCATTCAACTGGTGGGACACGCCGTTATTGTGGGTGTTTCCGTTTACTTTGAGCTGTGGTTGTTGCCGGTGCTTACGACCTTTGGCGTGTTTTACGGGGGATGGCTGCGCTTCTTGTGCAATAATACGCAGCACACCGGGCTGCGCGACGACGTGCCGGATTTTCGCCAGTGCAGCCGCACGGTGATCTTAAATCCGTTTTTTCGCTTTCTCTACTGGCATATGAATTATCACATAGAACACCACATGTACGCCGCGGTGCCGTGTTATAATTTGGGCAGATTGCACGAGGCGATTAAACACGATTTGCCCGAGTCGCCGAGGGGGTTGATGGCGGCGTGGAAGGAGATTATTGCCATTGTAAAGCGGCAGCGGTTGGAGCCGGAGTATCAGTACATTCCCGAGATGCCGCAGCCCGTTGCGGTTTGAGTCGGTAAAACGTTAGAAATTAAAAGAGCCCCGTCGGTACAGACCGGCGGGGCTCTTTGTGTTGATGGAGGTTAGTCGGCGATGTTGCGCACCGACTCGGCTATGTCTTTGGGGTCTTTGCCGATCTGGGTGAGCATGATGCCTTCGATGATCATAAGATGGGCCTTTTCGAGTCCGTTAATTCTGGTTTCCATCTGGGTTTCCAGAGTTTTCTGGAGCTGTCCTGCGTCGGTTTGTTCGAGCAGGATTTCGAGGCCGCGGCGTAGGAGTTCAGAAGTCGGATCGCTGTGCGCCTGGAGTGCGGCCGGCAGTTCGGCAAAGGCATCTATGCTCTGGTTGCGGGCGAGAATGGCCATGTCGGTTAGAAGAAGGGTGATTTGCGCAAAGTCCAGGTCTTGCAGAGCTTGTTGGTGCAGGCGCGTGCTCAATTTTGCGGCGGTGGGTTGGTCGGCCTGGTTGGCCGGCGCCTGTTCCTCCGACTGGGTGGCGTAGAGCGCTTCCAACTAGTAGCGGACAATGCCCGGGTTGTTGCCGGCCAGGATGGATGTGAGGCCTTCGATAATCAATTGGCCGCGGGTTTGTAGCTGCAGTAGAATAGCCCGCTCAAGGCGCGTTTGCAAGAGGTTGCGGATAATCTTGGGCTCGGTGCCGTCGACCGCCAGGTTCAGTGCTTCGCGCAGGAAGGGGTTGGCGGCCTGGTCGGCGGTTTGTTCCAGCGAGAGAATCCCCAGACGGCGGGCCTGATCGGCTATGCTGAGCCAGAGATCGGCCATGTCGTTGGCGGTGAACTGGTCGAGCGGCCGTTGCAACAGCGCGGCGACGTGGGGCTCCGGTGGGTAGAGAGGTTGTGGGTCGTCGGTTTGTGGTGCGGCGCCGTTGCCAAAGGGCCATTCCAGCACCCCGCGTTCGGCGCAAGCGGCGGTCTTGAGCAAGACACTGCGCTGGGATAGGGCGATTTGCTCGGAATCGGCGTGGGACAAATCCATTTCCGTCTCGATAAATCCGCGCACCCACGCCGACATATTGCCGAGGAATTTCTCGCGCAGCGGCGCAGCGGCCGTTTTCAGCGCTTCGACCAATTCCTTTTGATCCACATCGCGCATCAGGGTTTGGGTGCCCTGGGCGCTGAGGCGGGTGAGGGCGTCTATATCGATTTCGACCACGGCCTGCAACATTTCCCAGTATTTAAGCCGTATTCGCGGGCGATGACGTGCTGGGCTTCCTGGAGCGAGAACTCCCCCTGTAAAATTTCTTCCGCCGACGCCTCGGTAAGGCGGGGAAGGTGGTCTTTGATGCGAGTGGCGGTCTCAGAGTTGGCAGACTGATGCGCTTTGCGCAGGTCTTTGGCCTGCTTCTTGAGTTGCTCGAGACTGGGATGGGGGGGAAGTCTTAGACATGCGACAACTCCTCTCGTAAATGCGCCCGGAGTCCGCTGTATGACGGGCTGAAAGAAGCTGCTATGTAAGATCAAAAAGCGAAGGTAGGCTCAGCCTTTCCCGCGGACTGGCGGCTCCCTTCCAGAGCGCATTGAGAACGTACAACGAGGGTGTGGGAATGTCAAGAATATGTGGAGTGGATATTGCTGGTAGTAGGCGGGAAGCTTGGTGGCCCTATGGGGCACCAAGCGTGTGATTAACTGCGCTATTTCCGACGGCTATCTCCCATCTAGCAATACTGTGGACACTTTTTCGATTTTGAGCGGATTTTTGTAAGGTTGAAATTCGTAAGTGATTATTTATCAAAAAGTTGAAAAATTTCAACATATATTTGTCTAAACCGCTATTTATCAATGGCTTACAAAAAGTGTCCACTGCATTGATATAGATTACTGATAATCTATATCAACTCAGTTAATACCCATACGGTCGTTAAGCGTTTTGGGGTGGCCTCAGAGCGGATTTCAAAGGTCCTGTCCGCTGTCCCGCGGACAGGGCCTTTGAAATCGGAGCCCAGCAGGAGCCGGGCGAGCACGAAGGTCCGCCAACTCTAAGAGTTGAGTGACATGAGCATCGAGGCCACCCCAAAAACGCGTTTCAGGCTAGTGCAAATAATCAATAAGCCACATGGACCAATCGATCAACTAAAGTCCCCTTACTCGAGCTATCGTCCACGTCAATATCAATGCGCAACAAATAAACCCCCGGCGGCACCAAATCCCCCGACTGATCCGTGCCCGCCCAGGTCACCGTGTGGCGCCCGGTAGAGACCGCCTCATCGCGCAATTGGCGCACCAGCCGGCCGCTGAGATCGTATACCTGGGCCCGCAGCGGCGCGGCCGTAACGCGCATCAGCGTAAACTCGGCCGTCATTTCGTCGTTGGCCCCATCGCCGTTGGGCGTGAGGACAGGGCTGGCAATCTGAATGTCGCCCAGCAGTTCGCCCTTTTCCAGCGCCAGAATCACCGTGCGCTCGCTGTCGTTGACGCCATTTACGTCGCCGTCGTCGACGCGCTGCCACGAATTGGCAAAAGAGGAGTTGCTGGTGGAGCCGTTAAAGAAGGTGGAAAAGTCGAATATGGTGGCCTCAAATTCCACCTCGACAAGGGCGTTGCCCGAAGTGGTCTTGATGAGCTCGGGCAGATGCAGCCACAGGGAATCGGCGTTGTCGCGCACCACTTCAAAGCCTTCGCTTGCGGCGGTGTAGGTGACTCGCTCGCTGCCCGGTAGATCGACGTGGATCTGCTTAAATTGCATGTTGACGCCGGTGGGGGCTTCGATGAGGATGTCGTCAAAACCGCGGTTAGCCGCTTCAAAGGTCGAGCGTAGGAGGTAGGTGAGATCTTGTTTGGTGCCGATTTCTTCGAGCCGCGAC
>CAXGRO010000170.1:0-10066 GCA_964012055.1 uncultured bacterium | reverse complement strand
GGGTCCAGGCGGCCACAGAGATGACGCTGTGTTTTTTCTGACCGATCAGTTTGTAGGCGGGTACCTCCAGATATTTGCCCATGGCGTCGTAGAGGGCGCAGGTCAGGGCCGAGTTGTGGGGCAGGGTGTTGTTGATGAAGTCGAAGGGGTTTCTGCCAATGAGGTGGGCCATGCTCTCGCTGCTGGGGTAGCCGTTGGGGCGCACGCGCACGTCGCCGTAGCCGGTGACGCCGGCGTCGGTCTCCACTTTGACGACAACGCGGCAGTCGATGCCGTAGAGGTCTACAACGCGGTCGGCGTAGCGCTCGGCAAGGCGGGGGGCGATGGGGATGGTTTCGATATTGGTGATCTTCATGATGGGCTCCTTGATGGGAGAGATTGGAGAGTGTATTATCAGATTATCGATTATTAACTGCGCTGGAATTCACAAGATAGGCGGGGTGAGTGGACGGCGCAAGCAAGGAGGAAAGTATGGACCATCGGAATGTATTGCTGGGAGAATTGACGCGCAAAGAACTCAATGAGGCGATTTCGAGCAGGACTGTGCAGGCGGCGATTGTGCCTACGGGGGCTACGGAGCAGCACCAGGACCACCTGGCGATGATTCATGATACGGCCAGCGTGGGGATCATTGCCCAGCGGGCGGCGAGCCGGTTTTATCCGCAGGTATTGGTGACGCCGACGATACCCGTCTCTGTGTCGGAGCACCACATGGAGCGCGGGGGGGCGTTGACGGTGCGGCCCGACATCTATGTGGAATACGTGCACGATGTGTGCGATAGTTTGAAGCGGCTGGGGGTGCCCAAGGTGATGGTGGTCAACGGGCACGGGGGCAATAAGTGGACGAATTTAGAGAAGAAATATCCAGAAGGGCTGCAGAAGTTAGAGGCGATGGGGGTGACGTATGTGACGTACTGGCTCACCTGTCCGGAGTCGTTTTACGACGAGCATCTCGAATTGGAGAAAAGCGCCGGGCACGCGGGAGAATTTGAGACATCATTTGCCATGGTGCTTTTTCCGGAGCGGATCCGCACCGATCAGATAAATTACGACAACGCCAAGAAGGCATCGGTGCCCAAGGGCGGGCAAATACTTAATGCGGTGGTTGATGGGGTGAGTGGGGAGATACAGAAAATGTTGGATGGGGATTGATTGAAGTTAAGGAAGACATCACTGAACTGTGATATACAATACTGTGGACACTTTTTCGATTTTGAGCGGATTTTTGTAAGGTTGAAATTCGTAAGTGATTATTTATCAACAAGTTAAAGATTCCAATGTCTATTTGTCTAAGCCGTTATTTATCAATGGCTTACAAGAAGTGTCCACAGTATTGATATAGAGAAAGGATTATTTGCGTGCTTCAGACAGTCTCTCCAGATCTCCTCGAAGCCCTGCGGCAATTCGACAGCGCCACCATTGCCAATGCCATAGAATGTTTTGAAGTGCGCGACCCGACCGCCGGCTACGCCACCAGCGAGTTGGTGTGCCAGATGCCCGAAATTGGCGCGCCCATGGTCGGTCATGCGATAACCTGTACGGTGGATACCACCACCCCGGGCGATCGGCGCACTTCGCGGGTCGATGATTTGGTGGAAGTGGTCGCGCAGGCGCCCAAACAATCGATTCTGGTGGCCCAGCACCTGGGGCACGAGCGGCGACGCTGCTGTATTTTTGGCGATATGTTCTGCACGATTTTGGACAAATTGGATTGTGTGGGCATTGTCACCGACACCGCGGGACGGGATCGCATCGGCATTCGCCAGCGCACGCCCGATTTCCACGTTTTTTCGACCGGTTGGGTGGTGTCGCACGGCTATGGTGCTTTTATCGACTTCGATATTACCACGTCGATTTGCGGATTGACTGTGCGGCCGGGCGAATTGCTGCACGGCGACGAGAGTGGGTGGTGGCGGTGCCGGTGGAAATCGCCGCAGACGTGGTAAAGCGGGCGGCGGAGGTGCAAGAGGAGGAGCGCGAATATTTTGAATTTTTGGAGAGCGACGATTTTAATATTGCAGAGTTGAAACGCCGCATTATACCGCACGAGTGAGGAGCGCGAACATGGCAGATATGGCTTCTTCAAAAACAAACGGGCCGCGCCTGGCCGACCGCGATTGGACGCAGTTGACATTGGGGCAGTGCATTCAGCATCTCGAAGTGGAGGGGTATGTGGTGCTGCCCCAAATTATCGACGCCGAACACGTGGCGCGCCTCAAAGAACAAACGGCGCAATACGAAACCAACCACGTCGACTACAGTGTACACCAACGCGGCAAACCGAGCGTGCAATTCACCGGTGGAGCGATCAGCGAATTGATCGCCTATGCGCTGGTGGTCGAATTCCTCAAGGCTTTGTGCGGCGATGACATCATTTTGATGTCGTACGACTACACCCGCTCTGAGCCCGGGCACCCGGGCATTAGCCTGCACTGCGACGGGCAGCCCTGGGGGGCGCATATTTTTGGCGCCGAATACACCTGTCCCAAATTGGTGCGGGTGCTGTATTATCTGGACGATCTAATCCCCGAGGTTTCGCCTTTTCGGGTGGTGCCGCGCACGCATTTGAGTTACCACAACCAAGCCAATCCCTACCTGCGCTACGAAGAACATCCAGAGGAAGTGATGGTGACGTGCAAGGCGGGCTCGGTGGTGATATTTAGCCACAACATTTTCCACGGCAATTATCCCAATGTGGGCGAGTACGCGCGCGAGTCGCTGCAACTGTCCTATCGCCCCACCTTGGGCCGGGCCGGCCGGGGATATCGAGCCGTGGGATGCGACGAGGTGGCCAAGCTGTCACCCGCGGTGCAAGAATTGATGGGCGATCGCGGCCAGCGGATTTGGATTCCCGAGGGAGGCAATAAACCGCCCAATATGCCGCGCGTGGCCCCCGGAATAAACCCCAGTCGTTGGGAGCGCGACTAGGGGGCTTTTCGCAAATATATCAGACCAGACTCCAGTCAAAGACAGCGCTTAAATATTCTTCTTTCTTGCCGGTGAGGCCGTCGTATACGGTCTGGCAATCGGCCGGTGAAGCAAGATGGGTGAGTAGGGGGGCGACCTGGATGCGCCCACTGGCAATCCAGTCGGCCAGCTGGCGGTAGTTGGTGACCAGGTCTCGAGTGCGATCGGTGGGATGCGTGGGCCAGCGCCACTCCAGCGAGCCTATCATGCGAATGGCCTGCAAGTGGATGTGCAAGAGCATGGGCGTCACGTCGAAGGTGGCGCGGGCGCGGGGCGAGCCCAGCAGAATGACTTCGCCGTGGCGGCGAGTTAAGAGCGTCGCCTGGGCGACAACTTCGCTGATGCCGATGGCTTCAACGGCAATGTGCGCGCCCTCGCCGCCGGTCCATTCTTTTACGGCTGCTTCGAGGTCGGCGCTGTTGGGGTTGACGGTGCGCTCTATGCCGCATTGGCGCGCTTTTTCGAGGCGCAGATCGGAGAGGTCGGCCGCCATTACGTCGGCGCCGGCCAGCTGGAAGAGTTGGGCGGCAAAATTGCCCACCAGGCCCATGCCGATGATCAGCACGGTGTCGCCGGGCTGGACCGAGGACGAGCGCAGGGCGCTTATGCTGACGCCGGCCATGCGGGCGAACACCAGGTGTTGGCCGTCGCTGTCTTGGCTGACGGGCAGGGCCATGCGCTGGGTGTCGGCTTTAACGACGGAGGCGTGTGAGGAAAAGGAGAGGACGCGGTCGCCGGGTGTGCACATGGAGACGTCGGCGCCTATGGCCAAGACCTGGCCCAGGTGGCCGTAGCCGGTGTTGCGTGGGTATTTTCCCGCATCGCCAAAGGGCATTTCTTTGACCAGACCGGTGAAACCGGCGCCTTCGGTGCCGGCGCTGACCACGGAGTATTCGGCCTGGACGAGGGCTTGGTGGGGGGCAAGGTTTTCGTCGAAGTCGTTTTCCCGCAGTTCTATTTTGCCGGGTTCTACTACAATCAGTTCTTTGACACGCATATAAAGCTCCCAAAGTTATACATCTTTGTTGGTGGCAAATCGGGGACGTACTTGACACGCTTGAGAGAGTCTCCTAGAGTAGTTCCGTTTCGTTGGAAATTTATCTGGGAAGCAGGATATGGGCAAACTAAAAGGTGTGATACGCGACAGTGTTTCTGGGGCGCAGGTCGCCGCCAAAGTACACGTAATGAATTGCGGCGGCGATTTTGTGCACCCGGGCAATAGTATTCTCAAAGTCGGGTCGGGCGATCCGTTTTTTTATAGCGATGGGAAATTTGAAGTGCATGTGCCGCGCGGCTATGTGGACATCATCGTCGAGCGCGGCACTGAGTACGAGCCTTTGCGGCAATCGTTTTACATACAGGCCAGTGAGGCCGTAGAACTAGATTTGGAACTCAGGCGCTGGGCCGATTTGCCGGCGCAGCACTGGTATCCGGGCAATACCCACATCCACTACAACGAGCTGGAAACCTGGCCAGAGGAGCGCTTGCGCTTGGATCCAGAGGTCAACGATTTGAGCGTGACGGCGGTTAGTGTACTGCAGCGGGGGGAGATTCCCTATGCCAGCAATAAGTTTCCCATTGGTTTTATGACCGATTATTCCACTGACCACCGCCAGGTGGATTGCGGCGAGGAGAGCCGGCACAACTCGTCCCACGGCGCGGGGTACGGGCACGTCATGTTGCTCAATATTCACAATTTGATCGAGCCGGTGAGTCGCGGGAATTTGGTCAGCGCTTTTGATCCAGATTATCCGCCGCTGTGCCATGCCTGCGACGACGCGCGGACCCAGGGGGGCATTGTCATCTGGTGCCACAACGGCCGGGGCATGGAGGTGCCGGTGGCGGCGGGGTTGGGCAAGATTGACGCGTTTAACCTCTTTGACCCGTCGTGGAAGGAGCTGGAATACGATATCTGGTATCGCTTGCTCAATTGCGGCATTGGACTGCCGGCGTCGACGGGGTCGGATTGGTATATCTGTTCGAACAACCGCGTTTACGTGCAAACCGAGGAGGCGTTTACCTATAAGAGTTGGCTGGAAGGGCTGCGGGCCGGGCGCACCTTTATTACCAACGGACCGGCGCTCTTTATGGAAGTTGACGGGGTGCAGCCGGGGGGGCGAATTGAAGCGCCCGGTGGAGGGGGACGAAAAGTAGTGGGGCAGATGGAGTGGCATTCGTTTTATCCGCTAGACCGCATCGAATGGGTGCAGAACGGCGAGGTAGTCCACAGCCGCGATTTGCGGGGGAGTGGGGAGCAGAGAGAAGGCAAGTGGGAGGTCGATGTGGCTATTGCCGGCGGTGGGTGGGTGGGCGCGCGGGCGTATGGGGCGGCGCGCGATAGTTTTGCCCAGGCCGTCTACGCGCACACCAGCCCGGTTTATATCGGCAGCGGGTTGCCGGCGGGCAAAGTGCGGGATGCGGCGGCTTTTTTTGCCAGGGGGATTGAGGAGTCGAGCGAATTGATTGGGCGCTTTTGGCGGTTTACCAAAGACGAACAGCGCCAGGAAGTGTTGCACCTCTTTGAGGAGGGCAAGAAAGTCTACACGCGGTTGATGGAGACTTGAGCAGGATATGAACGATGACTGATATCGGACACATACCAGAGGCCGCCCTCTTCAAGAAAGTCGCCCTACCGGAGGAGTTTATCGATGTGGATGAGAGCGGCCGTCGGGTGGGGGGAGATATACGGATTGGCGATCTGACCGGGGACGGACAGGTGGATTTTCTGGTGTACAAAGCCCTGGGAGGCATCAAGCCGAGTTTTCTGGGGGCGTTCTCTCTGGAGGGCGAAAAAATATGGGAGGTGGGGGATAAACATTTTAGCACGGCAGATGCCGATGAGCAAGGCGCGCTCACCACGGTCTCGCCGGATCGACCTGGGCCGGTGGCTATTTACGATATAGATCAGGACGGGCACCAGGAAGTAATTTGTTTTATGGTAGATTTAGAGGTGGAGCGCGCCAGCAAGTGGAATTTGCAGGGCGTCCACCTGGCCATATTGGACGGCCGCACCGGGGCGCTCAAGCAGAAAGCGGTGCCACAGGAATTGGTGCGCTGCAATGCCTATGCCGACGGTGAGGCGCACGTGCCCAACTATGTGCATCAGCGCCTGATGATTGCCAATTTTTCGGGCAATGCACGGGCGCAGGATTTTGTTGTCAAGCTGGGCAACGACGTGGTGGCGTTTAACCACCGCCTCGAAGTGCTGTGGCACTACACCAATAAGTGGTACCGCTACCCGGGACATGCGGCGTATATTCCGGCGGTGGGCGATTTGGACGGCGACGGGCGCGATGAAGTCAACGGGGGGCACTATGGGTTGGATCACGACGGCCGGGTGTTATGGGAGACGTTTTTGGGGGATAATGCCGACAGTGTGCTGGTAGAGGAGTGGGGCGGCGGCAAGGCGGCTATCATTTCGGGCGGTGGCCAGGTCTTGGATGCAAAGGGAGCGCATCGACTGAATTTGGGGGAAGAGGTAGTGCCGCACGGGCAGGAGGTGCGCTACGGTAATTTGCGGCCCGACCTGGCGGGGTCCGAATTGGCCATTCGCTACAATGGGCACCACACAGATGTGATGATCGTCTCCAGTGCGGGAGAGGTGCTCAACCGCTTTCAGGTGGACGAATCGCCCAACAATACGGGCATGGAGATTGTGCGCTGGGGCGGTTCGGGGCAGGCGGAGTTGCTGTATTCTCCGGCCGCGCTTTTTGACGCGCATGGCAAGAAAGTGGTGACTTTTCCAGACTTGCCCGAGCCGTCGGGGGGCAAGATGGGGTGGTACCACTGTTTTCCGGCCAATGTCTGCGGTGACGAGCGCGAGGAAGTGATGCTCTACGATCCGTATGGAGACGCCGTTTATATTTATACGCCGGCGCCGCTGGACGAGGGGGCGTTTGCGGGGTATCAGCACACGCCGCGCCAGTACAATGCGCGGCTGATCGATTAAGGGGGAGAAGGGTGACAGGTAAGGTCGATAAGTTTTTGATCGTTTCTATAGACTGCTGGCGCTACGACGCGCTAAGCCGCACCAACGGGCTGTTTAATACGCCCAAGTTTGATTTGCTGACGCGGGATTATGCGCTGGCGCAGCGCTATTTTGTTGCGGCGCCGGCGACGCGGCCCTCGCACACGTCGTTGTTTACTGGGCTCTACCCCTTTGAGCACGGGCTTTACGGGCAGACGTATTTGAAGGCGTTTGAGGGGATCGCCAATCTCTTTCAAATTTTTGCAGATGCGGGGTATAGCGTCAGGGGCTTTTCTGAACGGGCCGACGTTTTTCGCTTTCTGGATTTTGAATCGTTTATTGGACCGGTCGACCCACAGGCGAGCAGCCAGTATCTGGGATCGTGGGAGAATATGTTCAACGGCTTGATTGAGCCGGACGAGCAGCCGCAGTTTAAGTTTTTGCATTTCTGGTACACCCACGGCGGTTACGGCTTGGGGGGCATTGCGCCGCCGCCCAATTTGGGACAGATGGTGGCCGACGGCCGCACGGAGGAGGTGTTGCGTTATTATTACGCGGCGGTAACCCGTGTACTCGAATTTTGCCTGGTCGAATTGTTAAAGCGGGTCAACCTGGATGAATGGGCCGTGTTTATTTGCGGCGACCACGGCGAGGGATTTTGCGACGAACTCATGTCGCACGGCGATCGCCTGCACCAAAATGTGGTGCGCGTGCCCATGCTGGCGAGCGTGCCGGGCGGTTTGGCTTTTCCGGAGAAGGGACCGGTCTCAGCCGTCGATTTTTTTCCAACCATTGCCGAACTGGCCGGGCTGGAGGTCGACTATAAGGGGTTTGGGCGCAGCTGGCTGGGGGACGACTCAGAGTTTGCCCGACGCTGGGTGTTGTCGGAACTGGACAGTCTCTACGGCATTGGTTTTTTGCACCAGGGCAATTTACAAACGCCGCACGAGCGCGTCACCTCGCGCACGGCGATTGATGACGCAGAAATAGAGAGATACTCCGAGGGATTGCGCGAGTGGTGTCTGTGCGATGGAACGCGTTTTTATCGGGAAGATGAGCAAAGTGGTCGATATGTTCTGCGCGACATTGCCAGTGGAGATGAGATGAGCTGCGACGATCCTGAGTTTTATCGCTCGTACTACCGCGGCTTGCTGGAGCAGTCGGCCTATAAGGACATGCAGGTGCAGGACGTAGCGGAGGGCGACGCCGCCGTATTGGAGGAAAGGCTGCGCGATCTGGGATATATAGAATGAGTAAGGAGAGAGCCATGATTATCGATTCCCACGCCTATTGTTTTGAGCCGGCCGACAGCCCGTCCGGTTTTTCCAGCAGCGAAGAACACCTGGCCTGGGTGCAGGCGGGCCAGGCGCTGCACCACCAGCCTGCTTTCCGCATTAAAGACCGAGCGCTGGGCCCTTCAGAGGTGCTGGCGCCGGACGGGGTGGCCGATCTGAGCAAATTGCCGGACTTGCGCTTTCGCATCAACCATCCCCGCGGCCGCGTGGTGTGGAACTACGAAGACGAGGAATACACCAAACACTTCTACCCGCCCAACCTGCGCAGCTGCGAGTGCACGCCCTTCAGCCTCACCGGCGAAATGGACTACGCCGATGTCGACGTGGCGCTAATCCACACCAATCCCATGCTGGGACGCGACAGTGTCTATTTGAGAGAATGCGTGGAGCGCTTTCCCGACCGCTTGCGCTCCATGGCGCCGGTGGACGAGTGGCGCCTGCCCACCGAGATGGATGCGGTGATCGCCGAGCTCGAAGCGGCGATTAAAGAGCAGGACTTGCACGCCATCAAATTTAATGCCAACCACTACATGACCAGCCCCGATCCCTGGGATGACGGCATCTATAGGCCGTTTTGGGAAGCGGCCACTTCTCTGGGGGTGCCGATGTTTTTTACGCTGGGTACGGGGCCGGCTGCCAAGACGGGGTATCCGTCCCTGGAAGAACACCGCGCTGGCTATTTGGAGGAATTGCAGATTTTACAGCGCTGGATGGAGCGCTATCCAGACCACATATGCAGCATCACGCACGGTTTTCCCTGGCGTCAATACGTTGATGGAGACCGGCTGGTGCTGCCGGAGGAAGTCTGGGCGCCGTTTGATAATCCCAATCTCAGTTTGGAAGTGTGCTTTCCGGTGCGGATTGGCGATCTCTTTGATTTTCCCTACCGCGAGGTGTGGCCGACGCTGCAAGAGATGGTCGAGCGCATTGGCGCGCACCGACTGTTGTGGGGCACGGACATGCCGTTTCAGAACCGCTTTTGCACCTACCGCCAGTCGCGCCAGTGGATTGAAAAATACTGCGATTTTCTCAGCGCCGAAGATTTGGCGCTGATTATGGGAGGCGCGGCGGCGCGCGTACTGGGCATAGAGACGTCTGTTTGAGGTGCCCGTTACTTCAATAAGGCAGGCAGTCGCTCCACAGCGGAAAACTGCGGCCTTCGACGTCCCAGACGATTTCGCCGGCGCGCAGGGTCATGTGGCACTGTAATTTCTGGCTCCCGGGGAAATAGGCGCGGTGGCTGTCGACAAACTTAAAATCGCCTTCCAACACTTCGAGCACGGCGACGTCGGCCTCGGCGCCAACGCTCAGGTGGCCCAGGTCGGGGCGGTGGATGACTTCGGCGGGGCGCCAGGTGGAACGGTAGATAACTTCCTGCAACGGCATTCCTAAGGCGAGGAATTTGGACATGGTGACGTCCATGGTGGCGTTGGACAGCAGGCGGCTGCGGCGGTGTAAATCGGTGCTGATGGTGTCGGGCGGGAAGCCTTGTTGCATGGCGGGTACGGCGATGTGGAAGTAGAAGCTCATATTGCCGTGCCCGGTGTCGAATATGATGCCGCGGTCGCGGGCCTCCCAGGCGTAGTCGTTGACTTTCTGCTGTTCGTCGAGCAGGGTGGTGCGGGTGGAATAAACGTGGGTGTGAATGTCGCCGGGGCTAAAGCGCGCCAGCATTTCGGTGTAGGTGCGCTCGGGTTTGGGCGAGAAGTCGACCATGGTGATGCTGTTGCTGAGGCGGGCCGCTTCGAGGGCGCCGCCGGTGGATTCCCATCCCAGGCCGCCAAAGTGGGCCGATTTGGTGCCTACCAGGTGTTGCGGGTACTTTAGTATAGTGTCG
>CAXGRO010000169.1:0-10089 GCA_964012055.1 uncultured bacterium | reverse complement strand
GCTGTTTCTCAATCTTTGGGGACTGCTGGTTTTGGCTCCCACCATGGTCATCCCCCTCAATGTCTTGGTCAACGAGCGCCGCATTTATCTGAGTTGCGCTGCTTTCTGTATTGGCCTGGCGCTGGTTTTGCGGAGCGAGTGGATGCGTCGATACCAGATGAGGGCGGCAGACCCGGGCAAGATTTTAGGCATTGTAATCGCAGTGGGGTATTTCGGCTCAATTCAGCACCGCATTCCGGTGTGGGAAAACGAATCTACCTTGTGGAATGACTCCGTATTCAAATCGCCGCTCATGCCCCGCTCCCACCTCTACCTCGGCAATACCTATAAAGATGCGGCGCTTAAAGCGGGCGATCCGCAAGCTGCCTTAACGCAATGGCGCCGTGCTGCCTCCTCGTACGAGCGAGTGATAGAGTTAAAATCCAACAATGAACTGGCGCTGCGCGCCCTCAATAATCTGGGCGGGGTGTACTGGTATTTGGGCAATATGGGCATCGAACCGTTCACCGATTTGTCAAAGGCCGAAGATGCGTATCGCCGCGCCGTTGAAATAAACCCCACCTATGCCGATGCGTGGGTCAATGTGGCCAGTATGGTGCGCACGCGGGCGCTGGCACAAGAGGATGAAGGGAAAGAGAGAAAATTGTTGGAAGATGCGCGGGACTTATATATACGGGCGCTAAAATTGGCACCCAATCACTCCGCAGCCTATGCCAACCTAGGCGTTATATTCCACGACTTAGGCGAGTACAAAAACTCCGAGGAGGCTTACAAGCAGACTCTGGTGCTCAATCCCAGGGATGCTCAGTCTCTCAAAAATATGGGCAACCTCTATGCCGATCTGGGCCAGCGGGCAATACAAGCGAGTAAAGACGGCAAAGACCAATTATTAAAAGCGCAAAGTTACCTGCAAAGAGCGATAATAATGACCGGCGATTACCAGGTCCAAGAACAGGCTAAACAAAGCCTTCAGGCCGTTGAGCGCTTGTTGCAGATGGTCCAGTGATGCAGGGGACTGCCAGAACTAAATCCTGGTGGTTGGGACTGAGTATCGTTGTCCTTTCCTGTCTTATTTATTTAAATGCCCTCGACAACAGCTTCCACTACGACGACTCGCATTCCATCGTCGAGAATTACCACATCCGCAATATAGCTCAGGTGCCGCAGTTTTTTGTAGACCCGCAGACCTTTTCGCGCGAGCCGGCCATGGCCATGTATCGGCCGCTCTTAGTTACGACATACGCGGTGAACTACCAACTGGGGCGTTATAACCCCAAAGGCTATCGCCTGGTCAATATGGTGTTACACGCCTTTGCTGCTTTGGCGGTGTTCGCAATATTGTGCGGTTTATTGGGGCGGGATCAGTGGGCCTGGTGGGGGGCAGCGCTCTTTGCTCTTCATCCTATCCACTCCCAAGCAGTTAACTACATCAGCAGTCGTGCCGAACTGCTAGGAGCCCTGAGCGTATTGGTGGCTTTTTATTTAGCTATCGTGCGCCGAGCACACTGGGCATGGGGGGGGGGAGGGTATGTTCTAGGGTTGTTGGGTAAGTCTACTGCTATTGCTTTGCTGCCACTGCTTCTTTTAGGCGTATTGTTGCGCCCAACGGCAGGGCGCTGGTGGCGCCTGCAGATTCCCTATTGGGCCGCGACGGCAGTTTATTTAGTGCTCATAGTAGCCAATGGTTTTCTCACCAAGTCGCTGGCTCAAGATGTGCGTCCCTATGGTGACCAGCTATATACCCAGATTAAAGCGCTCGTCTATTATCTCAAATTGCTCGCCATGCCTGTAGACTTGAGCATAGAACACGCATTTGCGGTCAGCCAAAGCCTGGCAGAAGGGGCGGTGCTGGCCAGTCTGGCATTTATAATTTCGCTGTGTTTTTTGACCTATTGTGCCTGCAAAAGACTCAGTGCTAGTGCGCTTGGAAGCGGTTGGGTCTTTGCCGGTCTAGGACTCACCTTCTTTGTGCCGCTCAACGTGTTGGTTAACGAACACCGTCTATACCTGGCTTCTATAGGTGTTATATGGATAGTCCTCTGGCATTTACACAAGCAGCAGTCCACCATAGCGCTGCGTTTATGCGGTTTGACTGCTCTGTTGATTTTGGGCGGACTCACCTGGCAGCGCAATGTCGTTTGGTTTGACGAACAATCGCTGTGGCGCAATGCGGTGCAGCGGGCGCCCAATATGTTTCGGGCGCAAAGCAATTTGGGTTTGGCACACTATCAGAGTGGTGCGTTAGACAGTGCCCTAATAGCCTATAATCGTGCCGTTGAACTCAACCCTAACTACAGCAAGACCTGGAATAATCTGGGATTGGTGTACGAAGGTTTGGGGCAGTTCGACAAGGCCAAAGCGGCCTATGCGCATGCCCTCAGTTTGCGGGCCGATCTAGCGGGCACATACGGCAATTTGGGGCGTCTATTGGCGAGCCGAGGCGATGTGGCAAATGCCGAAGACCACCTCAATAAAGCGTTGCGCATAGATCCCTACAATATTGAAGCCATGGTGAATTTGGGGCTGGTCTATCAGCGCAGTGGCCGCCAGGAGGAGGCCGAGCATGTATACCAAAGAGCCTTGACTGTACAGCCTGATTTTGCCCAAGCGCACAACAACCTGGGACTGCTGTACGCCGCCCAAGGCAAGGTGCAGGAGGCGTTGGTAGCTTTGGAGCGAGCGACCCAATTGGAGCCCGAATACGTGGAGGCACAGATCAATTTGCAGTTGCAGAAATATAAAGCGCAAGGGCGTCCGGCACGCCAAGCGTATGAACACCTACTGCTTCTGTACCCCCAGCGCTTGGAACTGTGGCAGGGGGCGGCATCGGCCCGAGCTGCGGCCGGCCATTTAGACGCGGCCATAGAAGCGTGCAGGAAAATCCTAGAATTGGATCCGGGCAATGAGCAGGCGCAGTTAAACTTGCAAAAATTGCTGGACGCCCGGCGTTCCAAGGAGTGACAGGGCAGCGTTTGACAGTATTATAGGACAAGCGTATCTTTTTAAAATTATTGTACCTATGGTCATTTTAACCAAAGCCACCCCCTCTCTATAAACAGCAGATGTCCACGGACCACATCCGCAATTTTTCCATTATTGCCCATATCGATCACGGCAAGTCTACCCTGGCGGATCGCCTGCTCGAAGTCACTCAAACACTGTCTTCAAAGCAGATGCAGGAACAGGTGCTAGACAATATGGACCTGGAGCGCGAGCGCGGCATTACCATCAAGGCGCACGCCGTGCGCATGCACTACCAGGCCGCCGACGGCCAACTCTATCAATTTAATCTGATAGACACGCCCGGGCACGTAGACTTTACTTACGAAGTATCGCGCAGTTTGGCCGCTTGCGAGGGGGCACTGCTGGTGGTGGATGCTACGCAGGGTGTCGAGGCGCAAACGGTGAGCAATGTGCTGCTGGCCATGGGCAATGACTTAACTATTATTCCTGTGCTCAACAAAATAGACATGCCCAGCGCCCAGGTCGAATCGGTGCGGCAACAGATTTTAGATCTGATTGGCGGGGAGGCCGATGAAATCCTCGAAATCAGCGCCAAGGAGGGGCAGGGAGTCGAGGCGTTATTGGAGGCCATTGTCGAGCGCATCCCGCCGCCCGCCGGGGCGGTAGAGGGCCCTTTGCGGGCGCTGATTTTTGATTCGCTGTACGACCAGTATCGCGGCGTGATCTGCTTTTTGCGGGTGGTGGACGGCGTTTTAAATAAACGGCAGAAGATCCGCTTTCACTCTACCGGGCGCGAATATGAGGTTGAAGAGGTTGGCTTGCTGCAATTGGAACGCGTGCCGTCCGCACAGGTAGCAACCGGCGAAGTGGGATACCTGATTGCTGGCATAAAAGTACTCGACGAGGCGCAGGTGGGCGACACGGTGGTGGACGGGGGGGAAGTTGAGCTAGAGCCACTGCCGGGCTACCAGCCCCTCAAGGCCATGGTTTTTAGCGGCATTTACCCAGTGGACCCGGAAGAATACGAAGAATTGCGCGACGCGCTGGAGCGCCTCAAACTCAACGACGCGGCCTTCTCATATGAGCCGGAAACTTCGCCGGCGCTGGGTTTTGGTTTTCGCTGCGGCTTTTTGGGTCTGCTGCACATGGAAATTATTCAGGAGCGCCTAGACCGCGAATACCAGGTCGACATCATAACCACCCTGCCCAACGTGCGCTATGAAGTGGAAAAGAAAAACGGCGAAGTGGTGGATGTCGAAAACCCGGCCCACATGCCGGCGCTTGGGGACATTCAGGAGGTGCGAGAGCCCATTCTGACGGCGCAGATTTTGGTGCCCAGCGAGTACATTGGCCCCGTCATGCAGGTGTGCAACGAGCGGCGCGGCACCTACTTCAATACCGAGTACCTCGACGGCAGTCGCGCCATTTTGCACTATGAATTGCCGCTGGCCGAAATAGTCTTTGATTTTTACGACCGCATCAAATCGGTATCGCGTGGGTACGCCTCTTTTGACTACGAACACAAAGAAATGCGACCGGGAGAATTGGGCAAACTAGACATTTTGATCAACGGCGAGCACTTTGACGCCCTGTCGGTTATCATCCACCGCGATAAGGCGCAGTCTTGGGGGCGGCAGTTGTGTGCCAAATTAAAAGAATTGATCCCGCGTCAGATGTTTGAAGTGATTATTCAAGGCGCCGTGGGCAGCAAAGTTATTTCGCGCGAGGTAGTAAAACCGTTTCGCAAAAACGTCACCGCCAAATGTTACGGCGGCGACGTAACACGCAAGCGCAAATTGCTTGAACGCCAGAAAGAGGGCAAGAAGCGCATGAAGCAATTCGGCAAAGTAGAGATTCCCCAGGAGGCGTTTCTCGCCGCGCTAAAAATGGACGATTGAGGTTATGGGCAAGACCTCGCGACCTCGTACGTCGGGAACACAAAAGGCTAAGAAACCGCGGTATAGCGGGCGCCCATACATCAAAATTGCCCTGGCGCTGGTGGCGCTGGCGTTATTGCTGCGGCTCACTGTCATTCACCCCTACCGCATGCCTTCGCGCTCTATGGAAGACACTTTATTGGCCGGCGACTGTCTATTAGTCGACAAATTGGTCTACGGCTTGCGCCTGCCTTTTGCGGGCTTGCGTCTGCCGGGGTGGGGGCAGCCCGTTGTGGGTGATATCGTCGTTTTTCAATCTCCCGCCGCCCCCCAGCGCACCTACGCCAAGCGCTGTATTGCCATCGCCGGTCAGGTGGTAGAAATTCGCAATAAGGTGGTTTATGTTGACGAGCGACGACTTCCAGATCCGCCTTATTCAAAATACGTAGATGTGCGCATATTGCCGGCCGATAAAGCGCCCAGGGATAATTACGGGCCCCAGTCCATTCCCGCCGGCTTTATTTTTGTATTGGGCGACAACCGCGACAACAGCCGCGACAGCCGCCACTGGGGTTTGCTGTCGACCGATCGAGTCGTTGGCAAGGGGCGCTGGGTGTATTGGTCTTATGAGCCATTGCGGCGCGGCACCGAGGCGGGTTTGTTGGAGCGCCTCGTGCGTTTGCCCGGTCGCATTCGCTGGGGCCGCCTATGGACGTGGATCGGATGACCCCTCTTGGCCTTTACGTGCACATTCCTTTCTGTCCGCAGATTTGTCCCTATTGCGCCTTTGCTTCGCTGACGGGGGAAGAGGATCAGTACAATCGCTATGTGGAGGCTGTCTGCAGGGAATTGCAGATGGTTTCCGCAACGTGCGACGTTAGAAACTTTGACACTGTCTTTTTTGGCGGCGGCACGCCGAGCAAACTCGCCCCAGAGCAATTGGGACAAATTTTAGCTGGCGCGGTGCAGTCGTTTGGCCTAGTGCGGGGGGTGGAAATCACCCTTGAAGCGAATCCGGGCACGGCCGACTTCGCCAAGTTTAAGGGATTTAAAGATGTGGGGTTTAACCGCTTGAGCATCGGGGTGCAGTCCTTTGCCGACGAGTCTCTCAAAATGCTTGGTCGGGTGCACAGTGCGGCGGAGGCAGAAAAGGCCTACCAGGTGGGGCGCGCGTCGGGTTTTGATAATATTAACTTAGATTTGATATTTGGCATTCCCAACCAGCCTTGGGTGCACTGGTTGGGCAGCCTAGATCGGGTGGTAGAATTGGCGCCAGAACACGTATCTACCTATGGCCTCACCCTAGAAGAGGGCACGGTGTTGGCCGAGCGCCGACGCCAGGGGCGTTGGGAACCGGTAGACGAAGAAAGCGATGCCCGGGCTTTCGAGCAGGCTCGGGCGCGCTTGACAGAGGCGGGCTACGAGCACTACGAAGTATCCAATTTTGCCCGCCCTGCCCGGCGCTCGCGCCACAATTGGGCCTGCTGGATGGGCGCCGAATATGTGGGCGTGGGGCTGTCGGCACACAGCTTTGTAGGGGGCGTGCGCCGTTGGAATGAGCGCGATTTGCCGGCCTATATCGAGGCCGTGGAGCAGGGAAGGGCGCCCACCGCCGGCTGGGAAGCGATTGATGCTTCTACGGCGTTTCGCGAGCGTCTGTGGATGGGGTTGCGCACCTGCGCCGGCGTAGAACTGAGTTTGGAACAGGGGATGGGCCTGGCGGGACACCAACGCTTTGCGGAATTGCGCAAAGCAGGCTATGTCGACATGGTGGGCCTGACGCTGCGCCTCACGCCCAAAGGATTTGTTCTGGCCGATGCTCTAGGGGTCGAATTGCTCGATCTGCTCGAAGAAAATGCGTTGGGCGCTGGCCGCCCTCAACGCGACGTGCAACAAGGGATAGTTTAGAAATGAAGAGTGTTGTATATGTGTTGTTCTTACTGCTCACCCTCCCAGTGGAATTGGGCGGGCAGGCCTCGTCATCCAGCGCCACTAAGGTGCAAACGACCACTTCGGACGATCAGCCCAATATCATAATTGGCAGGGAAGCATATAAAGAAGTATTGGAGAGCGGCAAATATATGGTTGGGCCCGGGGACGGTTTCCTCATCTACAGCACCGGCATGGAGACGCCCTATTACGGTTTAGTTCTGGCCGAGGGGGGGCTCTATATTCCCCAAGTGGGCATTGTCAAAGTGGGGGGGCTGAACCTGCGCCAGATGCGCGCGGCGATTGACGAGGATTTTTCCAGCGTTTTTAAAAAAGGTGATATAGATATTGAACTCAGCCGCCCCAGAACTTTTCCGGTATCCATTATTGGCGCCGTGTCTAACCCCGGACTCAAATTGGCCACCGGCATTGAGCGCGTTAGCGAAGTGGTGTTTCGCTCCAAAGGGATAGGGAGCAAGGCCACCCGGCGCAATATACGCCTGATCAGGCGCGATTCTGTGGATGTAGTGGAGAGGGGGCGCATAAAGGAAATGTTTCGCAGCGGCGATATTTGGGAACTTGAAGATATATCGCAGCGCATCGACCTAGATTATTACGGCATTACGGGGCAATCGCACTACAATCCATTTATAGAAGACGGCGATATTATCATTGTGCCCCAGTTGGAAGGCAAAGTGACGGTGCAGGGAGCGGTGCAAAATCCGGGCACGTTTGAGTTTGTCAAGGGAGACCGGATCAGCGATATGTTGATATTTGCCCAGGGCACGTCGCCCAACGTCGACCTCGACAAAGTAGAACTGTTCCGCTACCAAGAGAACAATAAGGATATGGATGTATTGCCGGTGGATTTGCGCGGCGTTTTGGCCGAGGATCCGGCCGCCGACATGGAATTACAAGCCGGGGATATTCTCGTCATACGCGTCATCAAGGGGTATAGGGAAGGAACCACCGTAACTATTACTGGAGAGATCCACCACCCGGGTGCCTACGTAATTCCACGCGAAGGAATGGCCTTGCGAGATTTGGTCGTCAAGTCCGGCGGTTTTACCAAAGAGGCGTCGCTGAGTGAGGTCAGGATAGTCCGCCCGCCCTCCGAAGCCGAGGGGGTGGACCTCGAATTTGAGCGTATCAGCAGCATTCCGGTGGGCGACCGCAAAGAAGAAGACGACCAGTATTTTATTATGAAAACGCGCGAAAAATGGGGGAAGATGGTGGTGGATGTCGAGTCTCTATACGACGACGACAAAGAGTCGGAAAATATAATTCTGGAGCCGGGTGACGCCATTAAGATTCCTTCCGTCCGGCGCATCGTACACGTCAGCGGTCAGGCCGCCGATCCGGGCATGGTACTATACGATTCTACGTTTGCGATAGAGGATTACATCGCCAAAGCCGGCGGTCCAGGCTGGCGTGCTTCCAAGGATATATTGGTCATCAAAACGCGCACCGGGGAGCGCAAGCGCGCCAAAGATGTGGAACGCATCGAACCCGGCGACCGCATCTGGATTAAAGAGATGCCCGAGCGCGACTACTGGCTGCTGTTCACCCAGACGATGGGCGTGGTGGGGCAGGTGTCCACCGTGGTACTGCTCTTTGTGACGCTGACGAGATGAGTGGGCGCAATATGGAAGACGAACGCAATCTCTTAGATTATCTATACGTGCTGGTGAAGTGGCGCCGTCTGATCGTCGTTTCGGTGCTCGCGGTCTCACTGGTGACCGCGGGCATCAGTTTGATTTTGCCCAAGTCGTGGACGGCGCGCACCAGTTTGTTGCCGCCAGAAGACGACTCCGATCAGTTTGGCCTGTCTTCTTTGCTCACTTCGGCGCTGCCGGCCGGGTTGGGGGGCGCCCTGGGGGCTGGGGGATCAAACGAGTTGTTGAGCTCCATATTGGAGAGCGAGCGGATTACTGGGGCTATTGTCGACGAGTTTGATTTGGTGGAAGAATACGATTCGCCCTACCGCGAGCACGCCATTGAGACCTTGAGCGAAAACGTGGAAATTGAACTGGGACGCGACGGGCTTTTGGTACTCAAAGTGACGGCGTCCCAAGCTCAACTGGCGGCGGATATGACCAACGCTTTTGTGCGGGAATTAGATGAATACAATCGCCAGAGCAAGAGCCAGCAGGCGCGCGCCTTGGGCGAATTTCTCGGCAAGCGCTTGCAACAGACCGAAGGCGAATTGGTGCAGAGCGGACGCACTTTGCAGATGTTTCAGGAGAAGTATGGTCTGGTAGATTTTGAAACCCAGGCCAGCGCCGCGGTGGACGTAGCTAAGAACATCGTTATCGAGTTGACGTTGTTGGAGACCCAACTGGGCGTGAGCCAAAAATTGCTCTCCGCCGAACACGAGGAGCGGCGGTTGCTGGAGTTGGAAGTCGATGCGCTGAGGGGGCGCTTAGAAGGATTGGTCAGCGATCAAGCCGAAGCGCTGGGCAGGGCGCAAGGCGACGCCCTAAAGGCCTTGGGTCCGCCCATGAGCAATTTGCCTAAACTCGGTTTTGAATACGCCCGGCTCAGCCTGGACGTGAAAATGAAGGAGGAGATTGTCAGGTTTTTGGGCGCCCGCCTGGAAGAAGCAAAATTCAAAGAAGCCAAGGACACGCCCACTCTCCAGGTATTGGATGTGGCCACCCCGCCCAAGGTGCGGACCTTCCCGCGGCGCACAGTGATGGTAATCCTGGCCGCCGCTCTCAGTCTGGTCATGAGCACCATATTGGCCTTTTTACTGGAGTCCTGGAGCCGTTTAAAAAGCGACAACCAGGATAAATTAGAGGCGATCGAAGAGCTGTTAAAACCGCGAGTTTGAAGCCACCTTTCCTCCTTGAATATAAAAGGCTGGACGAATTTCTCCGCATGCCGATATGAATAAGAGAATGTCGACCTGTCAGACCAACAACGGGAGTAGGCCACTCAAAACCTGGCTAAAACGTCTGTTTCACTTCATGAATTTTAAAAATAAATACACTCTACCAGACCATCTGGAGGATGGCAGGGGATTGCCGCGCAATAACGACGAGCGCCTACTGTGGATCAAAAGTAGAGTCGAAAAGGGCTATTACGATACAGAACGCGTTTTGCAGGCGGTGGCCGAGGCGTTTATGGACCCGCCCGAAGTGCGGCGGGCCGGCGATCAGGCCGTGCCCAGCCAGAACGCGGCATAAGTAGATATACTGCGAGGAGCAAAGACGGGCCTGTCCGCAGTAGGACAGGCCCGTCTTTGTGTAAAAATGGTGGGGAGAGCAGGATTCGAACCTGCGAAGGCATGCGCCAGCAGATTTACAGTCTGCCCCCG
>CAXGRO010000168.1:0-10103 GCA_964012055.1 uncultured bacterium | reverse complement strand
CCGGGCAGGCCACCCGCGGGCCTCACAAAGCACCGCCGGCAAGACCGCCACCCCCGAGCGTCACCAACCCACGTCCCCTCTCTCACTCCTCAAACGCAGCCAACGACCGCAAGTACCGCCCGCTCTCCTCCACCGCCACCTGCGTCCCCAACTGCGCCGACGCCTGATGTATGGTCACATACCCGTCGTAGCCAATCTCCTCCAGCGTCGCCATAATCACCGCAAAATCAACCCCCTGGCCGCTCCACATGGGAATCTGGTCAAAGCGCACCTCGCCCCTAACCCAGGTTTTGCACATGCTGTCGCCGTCTTCCTTGAGCAGGTGGTTCTGCAAGTAGACATTAAAAGTGTGCGGCGCCAAGCGTTTTATGGTCTCCGGCCCGTAATCCTGGCCGCACAAGTCCAGATTGGCCGGCTCGTAGATGACGCCAAAATTGTCGCGGCCGACCTGCCGGATCACCTCCAGCGATTTGTCCACCTCTTCAAAGAGGCTCGACGTATGGCACTGGTGCGCCAGTTTCATACCGCGCTCGGCCGCCTCGTCCGTCGCCCGCTGCGCCCACTCGATATCCTCTTCTTTCTTCATGGCAATGCGCAGCAAATCCGCCCCCAGCGCTTCAGCCAGGTCGAGGTAGGACGTTATATTGCGCAGCGCGTCCGGCCCCTGTTCCGAATTTTCGGGAATGGGAAAATCGCCCGTCACCATCGACACTTTAAGCCCCTGCGCGGCAATCTCGCCGCTCTTTTCCCGCACCACGTCCAAAGGCGTGTGCGTGCCCAACTGCGAGGCGCGCATGCACAGCGCGTGGTAGCCGTTGGCCGTGGCCAGACCGGCCAATTCCTCCAGCGACATATTGACCTGCCGCTTGTCGCTAAACTTCTCCGCCACCCGCACCGAAAGCGATAATTTCATTTTTTTCTCCTCGCAAATTGCCCTAAATAACTCGTTTATTGTTCGGCGCGCAACCACGCCAGTATATCGTCTCTGCTGTCCAGCAACCCCTTGTACTCTAGTGACGCCGCGCTCATCGACTCGATGGCGCCGCACAACTTATCGCACCACTCCACATCCCCCCGCAACGCATCGCCGTCAATAAAATAGGCGCGAATGGTAAACAGCGCCGCCCCCACCTGCGGCAACCCCCACAGCACCTGCCGCTCCACCCGCACAAAAAACCGCGGGTCGTCCCGCTCAAACCGCCGCCCCCGCCAGACCTGCCCGTCGACCCCCTGCGGCGCCTGTGGGTGGTGGTTGAGCCGCGCATCGGTGGCAATGCCCCAGGCAAAGCGCACGTACGGCCCGCGCTCGATCATGGCCCCAACCAGCGCCGCGGCACGATTGTTCATCGCCTCCATGCCGGCCACCGGCGCGTGCACCGCCGCAAAGTTGAGCCCAATCTTCTCCTCCGCCGACCAATGATTGGCGTGGCACAGGTGTATAGCCGCCACCCAATCCTCCCCGTCCGCAGCGCGGCACACCACCGCCAAATCCTCCTGCACCTGCGCGCTCAACGCATCCAGCGCCGACGCATAGGGCGGATCAACCTCTACCCCCTCAACTCCCTGCAACTCCATACTTTCATTAAACCGCAATACCTCGCCGCTCAATTTGCAGTGCAAATCTATCCCGGTCGCGCGCTCCACCAGCGCAAAACAATCCGCGTGTTCCTCGGTCAACCGCCGGGCGATAAAGCGCGCAATGGCGGCAGCAACTTCGGGCGCATAGCGACAGGTCTGATAGTACTTCTCCAACGCCTCGGCCCGCGCCCTCATCTTCACCCGCCGATAGGGCGCGTAGTTGTCGTCAATCTGAAAAACCTGTCCGTCGACCTCCCCATTACCCATGGGCGTTCCAAGGCTGGACAACCCGGGCTTAACTTCATAGCGCCCGTTGGCCAGCGGAAAATAGGTCGCCCCGTCTTTTGCGGGGGAGACTTCTTCAAATAAATCTGCGTTGGTCAATTGGTAAACTTTATTGGTTATGGTGTGAAAGGGGCGTTGGCTTGTATCGCGGAGAGGGGGTGGTCCCACCCCAAGCAAACCCAAATCTCCCATATAAAAATTAACTTCATATCCCTCCACAGTTGCCCCATGCCTTCCTCCAATTTATACTCAATCTACACCTAGTACACCACCCGTCAACACCACCAAAACCACCGCAAAGGACCCATATGACCACCGAAACCCTCCCCACCTGGGACCTCTCCGACCTCTATAACGCCGTCGACGATCCCCACCTCGACACCGACATCGAAGCCTGTAAAACCCAAGCCGCCGAATTCGAAACCACCTACAAAAACACCATCGCCGCAAACGACCTCCAGGCCGCCCATTTGCGCCAGGCCCTCGACGCCTACGAAAGCCTGCTCACCGCCCAGTACAAACCGCAGGCCTACGCCATGCTGCTCTACTCCACCAACACCAACGACCCGCAGCGCGGTGCGCTGCTGCAAAAAACGCGGGAGTTTGGCAGCGCCGTGGCCACCCACCTCGTGTTCTTTGATATAGAAATCGGGCAGATCCCCCAGGACACCTACGACGCCATCGCCCAGGACGGCGTCCTGGAGCCCTACCGCCACTACCTGGACCACCAGCGCCAACTGGCGGCCCACAACCTCTCCGAGGCGGAAGAAAAAATCCTCGTCGAAACCGCCAACACCCGCGGCAGCGCCTTTGGCCGTCTCTTTACCGAAGTGCACGGCCGCACCCGCTACGCCATCGAACGCGACGGCGAAACGCAGGAGTTGACCCAGAGCGAAATTCTGCCCCTGCTCTACAACCCCGACCGCGACGTGCGCCGCCGGGCGGCCGCCTCCATCAGCGCCACACTGCGCGACAACGCGCCCACCTGCACCTTTATCTACAATACGCTGTTGCACGAGAAAGACGTGCTCGACCGCCTGCGCCACTTTGAACAACCCGAAGACAGCCGCCACCTGGCCAACGAGCTCAACGGGCAGATCATCGACACCGTGGTCGACGTCTGCGTCGACAACTACGGCATCGTGGCCGACTACTACCGGCTCAAGGGGCGGCTGCTGGGCCTCGACGATTTGACCCACTACGACCGCTACGCGCCCATTGCCGCCGAGGAGAACGACATTCCGTTTGCGCGCGCCCAAGACATGGTGCTGCAGGCCTTTGGCGATTTCTCGCCGCGGCTGCGCGACATGACCGAGCCCTTCTTTAGCGAGCGCTGGATTGACGCCGCCCTGGCCGAGGGCAAGCGCGGCGGCGCTTTTTGTGCCGGCGTCACGCCCGACCTGCACCCCTACGTGCTGATGAACTACACCAACCAGCCGCGCGACGTCATGACCCTGGCGCACGAATTGGGGCACGGCATCCACGACGTGCTGGCCAGCGACAACCACCTGCTCGACTACCACCCGGTACTGCCCATGGCCGAAACGGCCAGCACCTTTGGCGAAATGCTGGTCTTCGACAAACTCCAGGCCGAACTCAGTTCCGACGCCGAGCGCCTGGGCCTGTTCTGCGGCAAAATCGAAGACGCCTTTGCCACCGTATTCCGCCAGATCGCCATGTACCGCTTTGAGCAGCAGGCGCACCGCGCCCGGCGCCAGGAGGGCGAGCTGCCCACCGAGAAGTTCAACGAGCTGTGGCAGCAAAACATGCAGGAGATGTTTGGCGACGCCCTCACGCTGGGCGAAGAGCACGCCTGCTGGTGGCTCTACATCCCCCACATCATCAACACCCCCTTCTACGTCTACGCCTATTCCTTTGGCGAACTCCTGGTGCTCTGCCTCTACGCCCAGTACAAACGCGAAGGGGGCTCCTTTGTCGACAAATACTTCGACCTGCTCGCCGCCGGCGGCTCGCGTGCTCCGGCCGATTTGGTCGCCGCCATGGATTTTGACATTACCGACCGCCAGTTTTGGCAGGGCGGCTGCGATTTGATTCGCGAGCGCGTTGAACAAGCCAGCGCCCTGGCGCCCTAATCTGATAATTAAAACATTATGACAAAACTACATTCGCACACTTCGACGGTCGCCCGCGGCAATTACGGCTGGAAAATTATGGAGGGCACCGCCTGCTTTTCCCCGTCCTCCAACTGCGACCCCACCAATCTCGAACTGCCCGTCTGGGACTACGGCCGCAGCATTGGCACCTCGGTCACCGGCGGCTTTGTCTACCGCGGCAACCGCGTCCCCGAACTTTTTGGCGCCTACGTCTACGCCGACTTCGTCAGCGGCCGCATCTGGTCTCTGCGCTACGACGGCGAAAACCCGCCCGCCAACAACGAATTACTCGACACCAACCTCAACATCTCTTCCTTTGGCGTCGACGCCGCCCAAAATCTCTACATCTGCGCCTTTGACGGCCGCGTCTACCGCTTTGTAGCCACGGCCCCATCTGCGCCCACCGCCGTGGCCACCGAACAGACGGTGCTACCGTCCCAATTTGCCCTCACCCAGAACTACCCCAATCCTTTCAACTGTACCACGTTCATCCGTTTCTCCCTGCCCTACGGCGGCCCCACCGATCTATCTCTCTACAATCTAGCCGGTCAAAAAATTGCGACGCTTACCAGCGGCCATCTGAGCGCCGGTACGCACGCTATCGCCTGGCACGGCACAGACACTAACGGCACTCGTCTAGCAAGCGGTGCCTACTTGTACCGCTTGCGCTTTGGTAATGAGGTGCAAAGTCACAAACTGATTCTATTGCAATAAATTTTGGTTCTACTTTTGGGGTGTTTGAAAGTGATAAGACGGGCGTTTGCCTGTAACGCGGAATGGGGGGACCTCGACGCTCATGACGCTCAACGATCGTTGGCGTAGTATTAATGGCGTTCAAAAAACAGTAAGTGTGCAGTTATATCTACGTAGGTCGGTAGGGGGGTTTGCCGGCGGTGCTTTGTGGGGGAGCGGCCGGGGGAAAGGGGGCCGGGCAGGCCCCCGAGGGACTCACAAAGCACCAGAGGCAAGCCCCCCTACCGACCGTCCCCGACATAACACCCCAACGCACTCACTCCTCAGCCTCGCGATTCGCCACCGCAATGCCCACCGCCACCAACCCCACACTCACCACCAACTCCCAGGTAACCACCTCCCCCAACAACACCTGACTCAACCCCACCCCCACCACCGGCGTCACAAACCCGTACACCCCCAGCCGGCTGGCACTGTGGTGCTGCAACAAAAAAACCCACAGAATAAAACACAAGCCCGCCACCACCAACCCCTGGTAGAGCACCGCAATAACCACCGGCCCCGTCAACTCATAGTGCCCGCCCTGTTCAAAAATCAAACTGAGCACAGCAAAAATCGGCAGGCTCAATACCGCCTGCCAGAACAGCACCTGGTAGGTGTGCAGCCCCTGCACCAGGCGCTTGATCACTACCTGCCGCAAACCCAGCAGCGCCCCCGACAACAGCACCAGCGCGTCCCCCAATAAATACTCGGTCTCGCGCAGCACTAGGGACGGGCCCAGGATGAGCACCACCCCGGCGAAGGAACAGCCCAGGCCCAACAGCTTGGCCAGATTGAGCCGGTCGCCCGGAATGTAGAAGTGGGCAAAGAGTGCAATAAAAAAGGGATAGGCCGAAATCAAAATAGTCGAGCGCCCGGCGGTGGTGTAGTCGGTGCCCACGTTGAGCAGGCCGATCTGCGCCACAAAGAGCAGGGCCAGGCCCAGCAGGCCGCGCATCTGGTCGGGCGGTACGCGCGCCCCCACCCCGGCAAAGAGCGCCGCCGCCCACACCACCCCGGCACCCAGCACAAAGCGGACAGCGGCCATGGCCAGCGCCGGTATGCCGTCCAGGCCCATTTTGATGAAGACCGCGTTGCCGCCCCATAAAATGGCGGCCAAAAGAGCGAGCGCGCCGGCCCTGGGGCCAACGCGCTCGTTGCGCATTTCGCTGGTTGTCAAATTGAGCTCAGTCGATGATGCGGGCGGTTTTGATGGCGTCGAGTTCGGGAAAATTCTCGTCCAGGTAGGCGTTGCCCAACTGCGTAATCTCGCCTTGCTTGGAGGTGACGGCGTCGCCGTAGCCGTTGTGGAGACTGGTGACCACCTCCATTCCCTCGATCACTTTGCCAAAGGGAGCAAAGTCGTAGCCGTCCAGGTGGGCGTTGGTGCCCAGGTTTATAAAAACCTGGGTCGAACGGCTGTTGGGCGCATTGGTCTTGGCGTAGACGATGGTGCCGGCGGTGTTGCTCTGGGTGCGCGGATCGTCCTGTAAGTTGACCGCTTTGTGGTATTGCGGGTTTAGCTGGGGATGGGAACTCCAGGCCTTGGCGATTTCGGGCTCGCCGTGGATGCCAAACTGCACCACAAAATTGGCTACGGCGCGAAAGAAGCGCTGCTCGTCGTAGAATCCATTCTTTACCAAACTGTAAAAGCGGTCCGCCCCAATGGGCGCCCACTCCCGATAGACCTCGATAGTAAAATTGCCTTTAGTGGTAACGAACTGCACCTTAAATTGGTCCGGCCCCTCCAGATTTGCCGCCGCGCTCGTCGGGTCTAACAGCGCCTCGCGGTTGACGCCCCCGCCTCCAGAATCTTGCCCACAACTCATAACGATCAGCGCTGCTCCTATGGTTAATAAACGCAACATGGTTTTGTACTCCTCCATCTATATTAAAATTTCAAAGGCTTTTCACCGCCGCCACCAGTGCTTCCGCGGTAATACCAAAGTGGGCCCAGGTCTCCATGTGGCCTTCGGAAGGCGCAATGCGCGGGTCGGTAATGCCCACGTGCGCCACCGGCGCCTTATTGTCCGCCGCGCTGGCCACCAGGCCGGCAAAACCGCGCACCCCCGTCTCTGCGGTACCGATCACGCCGTCTTCCACAGTCACCAACCCGGCGCCGTAGCGCGCCACCAGATCGCTCAGGGCGCCGTCGGGCAAGGTCAACCCGTTGACAATGTATACATCCGTCGGCACGCCTTCTCCTTGCAGCGCTTCGGCCGCCTCTGCTCCCAAAAACGCCGGCGCCCCCAGTGCCAGTATGGCCCGCTGGGCGCCCTCATAAGTGCGGTACGTCGTCACCGCCTCCCACTCGCTGTTTGTCTCCCACAGCGGCCCCGAGCCATCCTGCCGGTCCAAAATCGGCAAATTGTCGCGCGGGATGCCGATGATGTGGCCGCCGTAGTGGGCCGCCAGATCGCGCACGGCGACAAAGGCGGCGCGCGCGTCGGCCGGCGCGTAAAACCGGTGCAGGTAGGGCAAATAGGTCAGGCCCATATTAATCCAGTCGAGGCCCCAGCCGGAAAAGTGGTCGCGGCCGGTGCAGGCGCCCACGTGCGAAATGTGGTAGACCACGTTGAGGCCCTCGTTGACACCGTTGAGGTTGCGCTGGTAGCGCCACATGTCAAAACCCTCGCGGGCAATGCCCTCAAAGAAGGCGGCAAAGGTCGACACCACGTTGAGCTGCGGCCGACGGCTGGCAGTGGCCAGGCCGTTGGTCATCAGCGCCGCCACCTGCTCTTCGATGCTCATTTCAAATTGGTGGTCGGCGGCCAAAAAGGAACGCGCCTTGGCCAATTTGGTGGAGGGGTCCAAATCGCAACTCACTACAAAAACCTGGTCGGGATGGGCCGCCGCCACCGCCGCGTACCCCGCTTCCGATCCCGAGCGCGCGCTGTCCTTCTCGCCCACGCCTTTTAGTTCCACGCCCTCTATGTCCGCCACCGACAGCAGCAGATTCTCGCTGCCCGGCGCCGGCCGCGCCTCGGTCACCACGGTGCGCGGCGACTGCCGCAGGGCATCCAGCGCCGCCTGCTGTTGCGGCGACGTCTGCAACATGGGGTTGGCCAGCACCTGCTCTTCTTCGCGGCCCTTCATGCTGCCGTCGTGGTGGCCCTTGCCGCCGGGCAGGTCGTTGACCAAAAAGAGGCATTCGAGCATGGGCTCCACGTCGCGGTAACTCATCAGCGAGCCGGGGATCCAGACTTGCGTGGCCATGTCGACGCCGTTGGCCGCGGCAAAATCTCGGGTCTCGGCGCCAACGCCGTAGAGCTCGCCAAAGGCGTTCAGGTCGATGGTTTCGCCGTCGCCGGCGCCGTAGCCGGTGGGATAAATAATAGTGGGCTGGCCGTTTTGGGCGGCGGCGTAGGCTTCGCGATAGGCCTGATACAGCGCCGCCGCGTCGAGCAGGGTGGTGGTTTCGATAATGTCGATGCCCAGCGCTTCTATCACCGGCCGCGGGTCTTTGTCCATAATGCTGGCGGTGCTGCCCGACAATTGGATGCCGTTGCGGTGCATGACAAAGGTAATGGGCGCCTGGTGCACGTCGGCGCCGTTAAAGCCGTTGAGCGCCTGGCCCGAAATCCAGCCGGCGTCGCCGCAGTGGCAAATCACCCAGCTGCCGTCGCCGTAAATGGCCTTCTTGCCCAGCGCCTGGCCCACCGCCGCCGGAATCATCACGCCCAGGCGGCCGCCGTTGAGCTGGGTGCCGCCGGGTAGCCACGACACGTGGCCGGGCAGGTCCAGGCCGCGGCGGAATTTTTCCACCACGTCTTCGGCGTCTACATAACCCAATGCCGCCAGGGCGGCAAAATAACCGACGCTGGTGTGGGCGTGTTCAATGGTGTATTCGACGCGTTCGTAGTCGGTCACTGCCAGGCTTAGCAGCAGCGCCGGAATCAAATCGAGCCCGCCGCCCAGGTGGTCCAGCTCGCCAATTTTGTCCAGCGAGGCCAACGAGCGAATGGCCGTGCGCCCGGCTTCAATTTCCAGCGCCTGCAGCGCCAGCACCTGTTCTTCACTCAGATCCGCGTCGCTGCCCGGGTTCACCTGCAGGGACAAAACGGTGGAGGTGACGCTCTGGTCCAGATAGCGAACTCCGGCCAATAGCGCTTCGTTTCTCTGTTGTTGGCCGGCGATGCCCGCCTCAATGCCTTTCATGGACGCACTCCTTCCTTAGGATGCTGGAGACCGGAAATATGATATTACACAACGGGGGTATTGGCAAGGGATGGGCGGCCCACCTAACGCGGCTTAAACTGCACCGCCAGACGCTCAGCCCACTCTTTGTTGGCGTCGATGGTGCGGCCGGCGTTGTGCGGCGTGTGCACCACGTTGTGGCGCCCCAAAAGCGGGTCGTCCAGCGGCAGCGGCTCCACGTCCCACACGTCGGCCGCCAAGCTCAACTCGTCGGCCAGCACTCGGCGCCGCAGCGCTTCCATATCGCAAATCATCGCCCGCGTCACCAGCACCACCAAACAGCCGTGCGGCAGTGCCTCAATGTGGTGCGCCTTGACCAATCCGCGCGTCGACTCGGTCAGCGGCACCATGGGGACAAAGATCTCGACATCCTTAAACAACTCGTCCAAATGCCACTCTTTGCGCGCCCCGGCGCGATGGAATGCCGGCTCGCCGGCAAACGGATCCCAGGCCGCCACATCGGCCCCCAGCATATGCACAAAGCTGGCGTAGCGGCTGGCAATATTGCCGGCCCCAACAATGCGCACCCGCTTGCCGGCAATGGTGCCGCTGGAAAAGCGCGCGTCATCGCCAAATTGGTGCCCGCGCCCCCCCGGCGCGCTGCGCTCGGGCGTGTAATTCCACGGCTCCTGACTGTCAATAATCTCGCGGTGCAATTGCGGAATGCGCCGCAACCCGCACAGCGTCAACGCCAGCCCATACTCCGCCACCGTCTGGCTCCAAAACCCCTCGGTGGGCTGGGTGTAAAGCGCAACCCCCGCCTTCTCCAGATGTTCAACGCACTCCTGCGACAAGTGATTCCTGTAATTGCCCGAAAACGTCGCCTCCCGCAAAGCAGTAAACCGCTCCAGACAAGCCAAACTCACCGGCACCCCCAAACAAACCAATCGCTCCACCTCCCCTGCCGCATCCACGACTTCACCCAAAAGGCGCTCATCTTCATGCGCCAAGCGCAAAAACAGCACCTCCCCCTGATTCTGCCACAAATGGTGAAAGTGATCGGCGGCAAACGGCCAAACCAGATCAAAATTGGGATGCACAACAACGGCGCTGTTCACAGTAGTTCTCCCTCAAAAAGTGATGGTACATTCTCATGTAATCTGGAACGCTGTGACTCCTAGATAAACGATCGCTGAGCGGTCAGGGGGTGGCCTCAGAGCGGATTCATTACCCTCTCTGCCGCAGGACGCGGCAGAG
>CAXGRO010000167.1:0-10115 GCA_964012055.1 uncultured bacterium | reverse complement strand
AATCCCTATACTCTACACCGACGAATTTATCGATTCGACCCTGACCGATAACGAGCAGGCCGATCTGGAAAACCGCTACCTGCCCGAACCTCAAAAGGTCAACTTTGCCGGCCTCGACCTGGAGATCGCGCCGCCGGCCGGCAGCAATCTCTTCCGCATTCAAGATATCATGGTGCTGCAAATACTCAAGTGGACCGAATGGCAGCGCCCTATCCACATCGCCCTCACCGTACCCGCCAACAACCACGCCGGCCTAACCCCCCACCTGCAATTGATGGGCATGACCTGGAAAGTGGTGCAACAGAGAGACCCCGCACCCAACTTGGAATTTGTCGAAGACAAGCTCTACAATGTACTTAAATTCCGCGGCCTCAAAGACCCAAACATTTACAAAGACCTCCACACCCAGGGCCTCTTGCTCAACTACCGCAGCATTGTCCTGATGACGGCCGAAGAATACGGGCGCGGCGGCAACGCCGCCGCGATAAGCCGCCTGGTGGAATGGGCCGAGCCGCTCATTCCCCTGCGCTGGGACGGCCACTACCTGCTCTCCGAATCCCTCCACCAGGCGGGCCAGCTCGATCTGGGCACCCAGCACCTGCAAAAGGCCATCCAGTATTTAGTGGACCACTACGGCGAGTACGCCGACGCCAACTACCGCAACGTCATCATTCTCACCGACAACCTGGTCGACCGCTACAAGGCCTACGATTTTGCCGAAACCGTCTACCGCCACCTCATTGCCGCAGCCCCGGACACCGTGGACGCCCACTACAGCCTGGCCGCCGTCCTGCAAATGGAGGGCGACGCCCGTGCCGGCCTCAAAATAATTGACGACTTCACGCGCCAGTACGGCAAGCACAAAAAACTGGAGACGGCCAGAGAGATCCTCAACCGCGCCCTCTCCCAAGAAGCGGACCAATAATGCTCCGCGCGTTTCCCAATCCCTACGCGCAACACAGCGACGAAGCCCTGGTGCCGCTTATCGCCCAGGGCGAAACCGCCGCTTTTGACGGGCTCTACCTGCGCTACCACCAGCACCTCTTGCACTACTTCTACCGCATGCTCAACCGCCGCCCCGACCGCGCCCAGGATTTGCTGCAGGAATTATTCCTCAAAGTAATCGAGCGCGGCAGCCAAATCTCCCCGCAACAGAGCTTCTCCACCTGGGCCTTTGCCGTGGCCCACCACATGTGCTGCAACGAGTATCGCCACCAACAAGTGCGCCGCACCGCCACAGAAGTGGACATCGACCAGTTTCCCGCCGCCTTTGCAGACCTCGACTGCCTGCTCGACCAACAGCGTTTTAAAGAAGCCCTGCTGCGCGAATTGGCACAAATTGAGAAAGACAGGCGCAGCACTTTTCTGTTGCGCTACCAGGAAAATTTTTCGCTCAAAGAAATAAGCGATATCATGCAGTGTTCGCTGGGCACCGTAAAGTAGCGTCTCTTCTACACAGCGCGCCATCTGGCGCGTGCCCTAAACGCCTTTTCTCCCTGTAACGCCGAAGAGTAATGGCCATGAAAAACGATCAAAACATCACCTATGCCGTCTTTGAAAACCTCGCCCTCCGCCACCGCGCCGCCCAATTGCCGGCCCGCGAGGCCGCTCTCCTCGACGCCCACCTGCAGCAGTGTGGGCGCTGCGCCAATTGGCAAGGAGTCTTGCGGCAATGCCGCGCCGCGCTCGATGTTGCGGCCGACCCCGATTTGCCAACCAGTCCCAATGTTCACCTACAACTCAGAGAGGCGCTGCTAGAGCGGCAAAAAGCAACGTCAGTACTGTGCCGCAAAACACTATGATACCGCAGCGCCTTGGGCGCTGCCGCCGCCCTGCTTATTTTTTTTGTAGCCGGCGAATTGGAGACTCCTACTCTAGCCGCAGATCGTTCGCCAGCAGATGGCATCTCCACGGTCGACACGCCCATCGATTCCTACCATACCCTGCAACAAACGCGCGAAAGTCAACGTTTGGTGCGCTTCCACAACGAGGACAGTCTGTCCATTCTCCGCCTGGCGCCGCGCGTCCTCCTAGCCGACTCCATGGCCGATTCCATTTAACCCCGCGGAGTGAGCTATGTCTTTTACTCAGTTAAATTGGATTTTATTGGGTTTAGCGCTGGGCGTTATTGCCGTTGGTTATATGTTGTTGCGGGTGCCGGCGGCGGACGGGGTGTTATCCCTGACTGTGGCGCCTTTATTTTTGGTGCTGGGTTATTGCGTTTTAGTTCCTGCCGCTATACTCGTTCGCGGCCGTACTGAATGACGTTCTCTTGATTGTGGACGATCTGTTGATTATTGATCGAAGAATTTAGCGATCTTGGCGGCTTCGTCAGGGGCGAGAATCCCTAAATCTCTATATACTTGATATGCCGCGTTGTGGTCTTTGGCCAAGAGTAGGGAGACGGCGAGGCGGGCGCGTACGGGGGCCAGTTGGGGTTGGATGGACAGCGCTTTGCGGTAGGCGTTTATAGCTTCTTGGTGGAGGCCGAGCATATTGCGGGCGAAACCCAGATTGAAATAGGCGTTGGCCATCTGTTCTGCGTCCAATTCGCCGTATAGTTTTTCAATGGCGTAGTACTCGGGGGACGTAGGAGGGGCGTCTTGTGGGACCACCCGTTCCAGGGCGGCGATTGCTTCTTGGTGGCGGTTGAGTTGGCGCAGGACACAGCCCAATTGGTAGTGGGATAGAGAGTTGGAATTGAGCCGGACGGCTTCGGCAAAAGCGTTGGCGGCGGCGTCCAATTGGCCGAGCGCCAGATGGGAAAGCCCCAGGTTGTAATGACCGTTGGCAAAATTGGGGCGCCGCTCGGTCGACTCTACCAATGCGTCGATTGCGGCTTTGTAGTTGCCGGCTTTGGCGTAGAGCGTGCCCAGGTTGAGCAGGGCCTGGTGGGACTGGGGGGCGTATTGCAATTGCTCGGCGTACGCCTCAACGGCCCCGACGTAATCGCCATTGCGGGACAGACCTGCGGCAATATCCTGGTAAATTGCGGCTATCAGGGCATCCAGCGAACCCCCTTCCAGAACGCGCAAGGGCTCGACCAGAGGCCTGCCACCCTCCACCCGCTCTCGCTCCAACCGCTGCGCCGTTGCCAGCTTGCGGCGCCCCTCGGCGCGCCCACTACTGTCTGGCACCAGCGACTCGATGGCCCCCCCCAGGGCGTACAACCTTAGACTTTGCGGATATTCTTTGAGAGCCGCGCCAACCTCTTTGTCTACCGGCCTCCCCGCCTGCAGCAGAGCGCGGCACAGCCAAATGTGCGCCGCCTCGCGCGAGATGATCCGGTCGCCGCCCAATTCCAGAGACCGTTTGAGCTGCCCTATGCCCATTTTAAAATTGCTGCTCTTAACGCCGTAGACGCCGGCGGCGTAGTGGGAAAAAGCCACCAGCGACCGGTGCGCCGAAAAGCTACACAGGGCGAGCACGGTAAGAACCGCTATATAGATCCCAACGCCTTTTGCGGCGCCAAAGCGGCGCCGGCACCACAGGCCGCAATGCACCAGGCCGTAAGCCAAAAGTACCGCCACGCCCAGGCTCGCCATGTGGGCGTATTGCGACGGACCGGTAGTGGACAGTTGAAAAGACCGCGGCAGGCGGTTGACAAAGGGCAAAAAGGCGACCAGAATCCAGCAAGACCAGACCGCCAGGTGGGATGACCTCTTGCGCCACATAACGACCAGAGCGGCAGCCCATGCGACCGCCCCCAAAACCAACTCCGCTGGATAGAACTTGTAGATGGTGAGCGGCAGCCAGTAGGCCGTTGCCAACAGGCGGCCGGGCAGCCACAATAAATGTTTAACCAGGTCGGTCAAATTCGGCACGTGCATACTGTGATAGGTTTGCAGATGGCTGGGAAAGAAATAGACCAGGCAAAACACGGCAGCAACGGCCAGGACAGCGGCGGGCGCCAGGCGCAGCGCCGGGCGCAGAATCGACTGCGTTTGGTTGTAGGAGTAGAACAAACAGAAAGGCAGCACAAAAACTGCGGCCGGATGGCTCAGAACCGCCAGTAAAAGGCTTACATTAAAAGCCGCCAATGAGGCCGGCCGATTTTTTATTTCGCTCTGGATATAAAAGAGAACGGCAGCCAGTCCCCACAAAAGCGCCAAGTGGTAGGCCAATCCCGAAATCAGGTAGACCATGCGAAAATTGGCTACCAAAAACGCAAAGAGTGCGCCCGCCAAAAAGCTGGTTTGGCGACTCATGCCCATGCCCCGGCAAGTTGCGGCCAATAGAACGCTCACCGCGGCGTGCAAAAACACTATGAAGGCGTGAAAAAGCCCCGCGTCTTCGCCGGCAAATTTATAAGCCAGACAGGACACCAGGTCGGTCATCGGGCGCGGACTCTGGTACCTGGGGATCAACAGGCTCGCTATATCCTGGTTTAACCTGGCGCCCTGTAGTATGTAGTGATCGTCGTCCCCGTTCAGCGGGGGCTGCTCGAACAAGTGGCCGTAGAGCAGTACATCTACAACCACTATAAGCAGAGCGTAAATGGCCCAGACAAATAATCTATTGCACTTTTGCACAGTACATTTTTTATTGGAACATACCATGACACAATTGCTCACTGTCGTAGTCGGCGTCAAGGGAATCGGCGCCGCCCACGCCCGGGCCCTGGCCGCGCACCCTCGTGCAGCGCTGGTCGCCGTGGCCGATATAGCCGCCGCCGCCGCCGCTCGGGTGGCCGATGAGCACCAGGCCGCCGCCTATACCGACTACCGCGAATTGCTCGACAATGAACGGCCCAACGCCGTCGTTTGCGCCACTCCCCACCACCTGCACGCACCCATGGCGCTGGCGGCGCTGAACGCCGGCGCCCATACATTTGTAGAAAAACCCCTGGCCATCCGCGTCTCCGAAGGCGACCGCATGGTCCAGACCGCGCGCGACCTGAACTTGATTTTGGCGGTGGGGCACAATTACCGCTGCTTTCCCGCCAACGTCAAACTCAAGCAGCTCATAGACGGCGGCCACATCGGCGCCGTGCACCGGGTGCTCTGGCAGTGGCTGGAAAACCGCACCGAAACCTATTACGCGCGCGACATATGGCGCTGTACCTGGCGCCACGCTGGCGGCGGCGTACTGATGAACCAGACCAGCCACGACCTCGACCTGCTCTGCTGGCTCTTTGGCCAACCCGTCGAAGTGTCGGCCATGATCGCCAACCAGGCGCACCAGCACGAAGTGGAAGACACGACCATTGCCAATATCCGCTTTGCCAACGGCGCCCTGGCCAACGTGCAATTGAGCACCTACGGCCACCGCCTCAACTACCGCCAGATCACCGGCGATTGCGGCGCCATTGTACTGCAGGACACCCGCAACGCCAACGTGCAAACGGCCGACATTTTCCGTCTGGGCGTTTACCCCAGATCCAACCGCGGCCTGATCGCCAGCGACGCGCCGCCCACAGAACAACCCCAGCCCGACTGGCGGGATGTCGACTGCGCCGATGTCACGTCTCCAACCTTGCTCGATAGTTTTGTCAACGCCGCTCTCGACGGCGGTTCGCCCATAACCGACGGCGCCAGCGCCCTCGTCACCCTCGAACTAATCAACGCAATCATCTTCTCAGCTCTGCGCCGGCAGATTGTCTCCCTCCCCCTCGACCGCGACGCCTACGACCAACTCATGGACGAATTGATCGGCGGCTCAGTCAAAGTGCCCGGGCCCAACTCTCTGCAGCCCCTCTAGCATACCCGGCACAACAAATAACCCGTATGCCGCCGGCGCCACCGCACTCCCCGCCGACTACACCTCAAAGCAGGTTGCGCTCAAAAGAGCACACCCAGCGCTTCTGATAGTGCGGCAAACCGTTAAAGAGTATGTGCAGATCGATGGTCATGTGAAAAGCATCCAAAGTACTGCGCAACGTGCAACAGGCGTCGACACGGGCGTTAAAATCACGCCGCACGATGTGGCGCAAATGTTTGCCCACCGCCACTACGTCGGCCGGGTCGCGATTGCTAGCCCACACCTCCAGCAGGCGCTCGTAGGTCATTTCCATGTCCGGCCCCACCCGCGCCGGTTTGCGTTGCACCGTTTTGAGCCCGGTGCGGTCGCCCATCACATCGTGCACCACCTGCCACACCGGCTCGTCCGGCCCCTCCTCGTACACCGCGCCGGCTTGCCCCGGCTGAAAATCGCGCTCATCGGCCGGCATCTTCCCTTCTACCGCGGCGCGCGTCGGCACCACCGGCAAGGTCAGTTGGGAAGGATAATCGCGGTCGCGATACACCCGGTTTTCGCCCGCGTAGGGCGTTGGCCAGAGGTTGGGAAAATCGGCGCTGCAAATCGACAGGCGGACGCTGTGGCCGGCGGCAAAACGCCAGGCCGTGGCGTCCAATTCAATATCCAGTTCGTAAATTTTGCCCTCTTCCAGCGGCTCGGGGTCGCTCAGGGAATGGCGCCGCGTCGCGTTGAGCACCCCGGTGCACAACAGGACACTGCCGCCGTTTGGCGCCACGTCGCACAGCCGCGCCACAAAACACATCACCGGCGCCGTCGAGCTGACGTGTAATTTGACCCGCGGCCGGCCGCAGATTTCCAGCGGCTCGGCTAAGGGCGTGGAGGTGTAATTGAGCGAATGCACTTCGTCGACGCGCTGATCGGTGGGCAAGCCAAAGGGCACGCCGCCGCTCCACAGGCCGCCGGCAATTCCCACGGTGGGACGGTATTCGTAGTGGTCATTGGCCGAGGCCATGGCGACGGACTCCTCGCTCAATTTGCCGTGCTCGCAGAGCATGTAGCGCAGCGCCTCGCTGCCGGCCGGGTGCAGGTCGCGTTCCACGCGCCAGTACCCGGACGTGTTCAGGCGGTCGGCATGCGGCTCGTCGTAGCTCTGCATATAAACGCAAACTGGCTCTTCATCCATCACCCCGTTGTCCTCGCCCTTCAGCCAATAGTCGCACCAGCGCACCACTTCGGCCACGTAGTTGATGCGCGGCCCGGGCACGGCCACGTCGGGACGCGAGTGGTTCCACGGGCCCATTAACAAGCGCTTGGGCACTTGCAAATTTTCAAAGCAGCGCAGCGGCGGGTTGGGGTAGCCGTCGCGCCAACCGCCAATCATAAACACCGGGCACTCAATGTCTGCATAGCGCCCGCGGATGCTGCCCGGCCGCCAGTAGGGCCCGTCGGTCTGGTGCGCCATCCACTCCAGCAAATAGGGCGTGTTGTGCTCCAGGTGCTGCTCCCAAACGCGGGCCCAATCGCCGCCGCTGTACTCGGGATAGGGCGGCATGGCGTTCATGCCAATCATCGAAGCGCCGTAGGCGCCAATGTCGTAATAACAGCGCCACGCGCCGCCGCGGTAGTGGCAATCGTCGGTGTAGCGGTCGTCGGTAAAATAAATGGGAATAATGGTCGCCAGATGCTCGGGGGCGTGCGCCGCCACCTGCACGCTAGTAAAGCCCCCGTAGGAGGCGCCGATCATGGCGACCTTGCCGCTGCACCAGGGCTGCTCGGCGATCCACTCGATGGCCTCCACCGCGTCCTGTTGCTCCAGCTCGGTGTACTCATCGGTGTTGACGCCCTCGCTGCTGCCCGTGCCGCGGCAATCGAGCCGGGCGCCGATAAAACCGTTCTGCGCAAAACTGTGCTGGTAGACCGAATAGGGCGCCGCGTCGTCTTTGCGATAGGGGATGTACTCGAGAATGAGCGGCAAGGGGGTTTGCTGCCAATCGTCGCTCTGCGGTACGTGCAAATCCATTGCCAGATGCGTGCCGTCGCTCATGGGAATCATCATATTTTTAACGAATACAACGCCGTCCTGGGGAGGGAATGCTATCATGTCTACTCTCCTGGTCCTCTTGGGCTAAATGCTTGTCGTCTCGAGTGGAGAAAATAAAGTACCCGGTCGCCGTGACAAAATAAACCTTGACTTTTTTTTCTACAGACAAGATCAATTACTGGAGCTATTCGACAAGATTGACTCACCCACCGCAATCGCGTTGGACGCCATAAGTCTGCCCAATGAGGATGTAAACGTGATCGAAATTGAAAATCTGTGGAAGCGATATTTTCTAGTTAAAGCCCTCAAAGACATTTCCCTGCGCGTCGACCCGGGCCGCGTTGTGGGCGTATTGGGCGAAAACGGCAGTGGCAAGAGCACCCTTTTTAAAACCCTGGCCGGCGTCGTCCGCCCCAGCCAGGGTCGGGTGCGCGTCCTCGGCCAGCCGGTGGGCGTAGAAACGCGGCGCCACACCGCCTACCTGCCCGAGGTCAGCCCCTTTTACGCCTGGATGCGCGTTGCCGAGCAATTGGACTTTCTGTCCCATTTCTACGCCGATTGGGACAGCGACAAATGCGCCGACCTGCTAAACTTTATGAAATTGGATCGCGACCGCAGAGTGGGCACCCTGTCCAACGGCCAGAAAGGCCGCCTAAAACTGGTCGCCGGCTTTTCGCGCCCCAGCCGTCTGGTGCTGATGGACGAGCCCTTTGGCGGCATCGACCCGCCCTCGCGCAAACGAATTTTAGAAGTCTTATTGCGCGAATTCCGCCTGGGCGAGCAGACGATTCTAATTTCGACCCACCTGGTTGAAGAAGTGGAAGAATTTATCGAGGACGTACTGTTTATGCGCGAAGGCGAAATCGCCCTGCGGGGCCACGTTGAAACCCTGCGCCAGGAGCGCCGCCAATCGCTGTCGGAAATGTTTGAGGAGGTAGTGTTATGAACGCCTGGCTGGCGCTTTATATCAAAGAGCTAAAGGACAATAGAGGTCTCTTTCTCTTTTTGCTCGGTGTCCCCCTGCTGCTCAACCTCTACACGCTGAATTATCTAATGACCACCGGAGCGTTTTCCTTCAACCTGATCTTTGCCTTCTCTCCGCTCGCATCCCTGGTCGTCTTGCCCTTTGTACTGACGCATTCCTTCTCTCAGGAGGCAAAAACCCAAACTAATTACCTCTTGCTTTCCCTGCCCGTATCCCGCACCGCCATCGTATTGAGCAAATTTGCCGCAGTTCTGAGCACCGGTATTGTCCTCTACGCCATAGCGACCGGCACGGTCCACCTGATATACCGCACCCTGACCCCGCTGCTCGCCGCCAATCTCGGCGTGCAACTCCCCCCCGCCCAGGGGTGGAACATCTGGCTTTTCAGCGCCGCCGGATGGTTCACGTTCCTGCTGCTCTTTTTGGGCCTGGCCAGTGCAATGGCCGGCGTTAGACTGTCTGTCAGACGCTTTAGGGGCCTGGCCAGCTTCGCCGCATTTATCTTTGGGCTCTACCTTTACGCGCGGCTGATGGCACCGGTATTTCGCACCCTCAGTTCCCTCGTTGCTTCCCCGGCCGAACTAGCCAACGCGGCCGGCGGTGCAGACTACAGTCTGCTCCTATTGGCCTATTCCGCCCTGGCCGGCGCCGCCTTTCTGGGGGCGGGCATATGGCTTTTTGACCGCTTTGCCAAAGCGTAGAAATCCGCGCGCTAACTACTGCTAACGCGCCTCCAACTCCGCCACGTCAAAAGGAATCTCGCTGCGGGCGATGAGCTGCCACTCAAACATTTCATCGATGCGGTGTACTTCCACCGCGCCGGGCGTAAGGCGAAAGAAGAAATCCAGATCGGAGCGGATTTGCCGATCGATGGCAATGCCGCTAAACCGCTCCGCGTCGGCCTCCTGCGCCAAATGCCAGGTGACCCAGGCGCCCAGGTCGGCGGTGGCGGCCATGTCGCGGCGCTGGTGAAATTCGCACAGGGATAGCACGTGGAAGCTATCCCCAATAGAGGAGAGAACCTATATCGCACACCGGGAAATCCCAACCCATATATCCACCGACACCCAACGGCTTATATCACCCTGATCACCATCGCCCAAAAGCCACAGCAAAAAGCCAGGGCACCCAGGTAGGTCAGCGCTAGGCGCCAGCCATAAACTTTTTCAACGCGGGGTTCGCCTGGTTCGGCGAGGTTAAAATTGAACTCGATCTGGGTCCATTCGCGGCGTTGGGCTAATTCGCTCATGATCCGTCTCCTTAGGGGCTTTTACTCCTCCCGTGGGCAGGAGGATAAAATTGAGAGCGGCTTTATCGCCTTTGCTTCTACTATGTTATATCCAATACTGTGGACACTTTTTCGATTTTGAGCGGATTTTTGTAAGGTTGAAA